>CAYGUO010000230.1:0-4035 GCA_964353095.1 uncultured Flavobacteriaceae bacterium
AGGCTCTCTTGGCCCTTTTGGGCTATAGTTGTACTCCACTCCTCCATCTAAATCGTAGGTCAGCCCCAAATTCCACGCAGCCGTATTGGTGGAAGTGTTGGGCGCTTTAAAATTAGCATTGGAATAATGAATTAATGACAGTCCGGCCTTAAAACCCAATCCGGCAATGATATTCTCTTTATGGTAATTGAGCATGAGCATCGTAGAACTCATTAAATGCGAACCGTAGGCATTATTCCTGAAATTGGTGTTGCGGTCATACGGATTGGTATTGTAGGCGACTCCCTGTCCTATTCTGAACTGTACGTTTCTTTTAAAAAAATAGAAATTGTAATGTGCATAAATACCGTAATTTTCCCCTAGAGTCTGATTTCGCATATTTTGGTACGCAAAAGTAAAACCCGTATCAGGATACCCATAATCTGCCTCCCATTCTTCATCGCCAAATCGTTTTTTGTTCCAACCCAAGATAAAGCCCCTTGGATGTTCAGCGATTAAATGTGAAATATCTGGGTTGTGTAATAGTACCGCACCATTAAACTGACTCAAATCCAAAACATACTTTGTAGCCCGATTTTGTGCATGCGAAACTTGCAAAACGGAAAACAACAACATTAAAAATAGAAGTAGGTGCTTCATGAGCCCATAAAAATAGTTCTAATGTTTTAAGTTTTAACCTTTCAAATAGATTTGTTCCTCTTAAATCATTGCGCATTCGGCTAAAAAACCTGCTGGGCTATTGCTTTAATATTATCTGATTTCCCCATGGAGTAGTAATGCAGCACAGGTACACCGGCAGCTTTCAATTCTTTGGATTGCTGAATACACCATTCAACGCCTACTTGGCGCACTTCTTTATTATTTTGGCAACTTTCTACTGCATCAACCAAATCTTCTGGCAAATCAATTTTAAATACTTGCGGTAATAGGTGCAAGTGCTTTTTAATGGCCAACGGCTTTATACCAGGAATAATAGGCACTTCAATTCCAATTTCTCTAGCTGCATTTACAAACTCAAAATATTTTTTATTGTCAAAAAACATTTGGGTCACCACGTAGTCCGCTCCTAAATCTACCTTTTCTTTTAATCGCTTTAAATCAGATTTTAATGAAGGAGCTTCCATATGTTTTTCAGGATACCCTGCCACACCAATACAGAAATCTGCACAATCATCGGTCTCGATAACCTCATGCAAATAATTTCCGCAGTTCAATTCTTGTATCTGTTTCACCAAGCTTGATGCATACGGGTGCCCTCCTTTTGTTGGTTCAAAATATTTTTCCTCTAACATCGCATCACCTCTTAAAGCCATTACGTTATCAATACCCAAGTAATGACAATCTACCAACAGATACTCCGTTTCTTCTTTTGTAAATCCACCACAGAGCACATGAGGTACCGTATCTACATTATACTTGTGTGTTATAGAAGCGCAAATGCCTAAGGTACCTGGTCGCATACGCGTAAGTTTTTTATCCAATAGCCCATCGCGGTCAATATACACATACTCTTCACGAGACGTGGTCACATCAATAAAGGGAGGGTTAAACTCCATTAACGGGTCAATATTATTGTATAATTCTTTAATGCTCCTTCCCTTTACCGGTGGAATGATTTCAAAACTAAAAAGGGTTTCGCCCTTTGCCTTTTTTATATGTTCGGTTACTTTCATTTGTTAGTTGTTCGTTGCTAGTTGCAGGTTGATGGTAGATTATTTTTTACGATAATAATTTATAAATCCATTTGTTAACTTCTTACAAAGTCGAATTTGATCTAAAAGTGAATTGCGCTCTGAATCATATATAGTTTTGGTCTGATGTAAGATAAATTTGAGTTTGTAACTCATAAAGAGAACCACGAGCAATATGCAAAAAGTGTATGGTATCAGCTGATGTTCTTCTACTACAACCTTCCAAAATATTTGAAGAAACAGAAACAGCACTCCGTCTCATTTGATTAACAAGACCGTACAACTCCTCTTTTGGAAAAGTTTTTGTGATATCATAAACCATTTTGACTAGTTTTCTTGATTCAATCCAAACATCTAAGTCGGTATACTCCATTTTCCCTTATTAATTATCAACGATAAACAATCAACTATCAACTATATTAGGTGCCAACCACTTTTGCGCCTTACTAACATCCATTCCCTTTCTTTTGGCAAAATCTTTAACCTGATCTTGTTTGATTTTTCCCAGTCCAAAATACTTAGCTTGCGGATTTCCAAAATAATACCCACTGACTGATGCAGCTGGCCACATGGCCAAACTTTCGGTTAATTTCACCCCAATACTTTCTTCTACCTTCAACATCTTCCAAATGGTTAATTTTTCTAAATGATCAGGACAAGCGGGATAACCAGGTGCAGGACGAATACCCTTATACGATTCGTTAATCAAATCTTCATTGCTCAAATCTTCGTTAGCCGCATAAGCCCAATGTTTAGTTCTCACTTCTTTATGCAAGTACTCCGCGAAGGCCTCTGCTAACCTATCGGCCAATGCTTTTACCATGATTGCGTTATAATCATCCAAGTTTTGCTCAAATTTTTCAGCTAATTCTGCTGTTCCAAATCCAGTGGAAACACAAAAACAGCCCATATAATCTTGTATACCTGTTTCCCTCGGTGCAACAAAATCTGCTAGTGCGTAATCTGGTACGCCCTCTCTTCTTTGGAGTTGCTGGCGGAGCGTTCGAAAGATATATGTGTTGTCATTACTATCTTCGCCAGAAACCCCTCGACTACGCTCGAGATGACATTTTACTTCTATATCATCTTCATTAATACTGTTTGCAGGGAATAGACCAAAAACAGCTTTTGCTATTAATTGCTTCTCTTTAAGAATAATACCTAGCATTTGTTTGGCATCAGCAAAAAGCTCTGTTGCCTGTTCGCCTACCACATCATCAGTCAAAATATCAGGATATTTTCCATGTAGGTCCCAACTTCTAAAAAATGGTGACCAGTCAATAAAATCAACCAATTTGTCCAGTTCTAAATCGTCAATAATTTGAATGCCAAGTTGTTTGGGCTTTTTAATCACAGACCGCTGCCAATCTATCTGAAATTTGTTTTCACGAGCTTGTTCTATGGACTTGTATTCTTTCTTCTTGGTTCGCTTTAAAAACTTATCCCTAAACTCTTCATAATCCATTTTCAGATTGTCTTTATACGAATCTGAATGCTCTTTTTGAAGTAAATCACCCACCACGGACACTGCCCTAGAGGCATCATTTACATGGACTACAGCACTGCTGTATTGAGGGTCAATTTTAACTGCGGTATGGGCCTTGCTGGTTGTTGCACCACCAATCAACAAGGGAACTTTAAAATTTTGGCGTTCCATTTCTTTGGCCAAGAATACCATTTCATCCAATGAGGGTGTAATCAAACCGCTTAAACCGATAATATCTACCTGATGTTCAATCGCAGCGTTGATAATTTTTTCAGGAGGCACCATCACCCCCAAATCAATGATTTCGTAATTATTACATGCAAGAACAACACTAACAATGTTTTTTCCGATATCATGAACATCACCCTTTACCGTGGCCATCAGAATTTTGCCAGATCCGCGCCCCCCAGCCCCCAAAGGGGGAGCTACCAACTTTTTTTGGATTTTTTTCAAAACCTCTACAACATTTCCAAAAACTTCATCATTGGTAAATCGAATGACTTGATATCCTTGGCTTTCTAACCAATCTGTTCGTTCTGCATCTGATTTTTTGTTTTCAGCCAGTTGGTGGATACTTCCATCCACTTCAATGATCAAATTTTGTTTTAAACATATAAAATCAGTAATAAACGCTCCTATTATATGTTGCCTTCTAAATTTATATCCATCCAAGTTTTTACCGCCTAAAGCATTCCAAAGCGTCTCCTCTGCCTGAGTCGGTTGATAGCGCATTTTTTTAGCGTGTTCTTTCAATAAACCATATAAAACCGGATTTGCCGTCTCCCAATATTTCTCCCCTTTTGGGGGCTGGGGGGCTGATTTTTTCTTCTCTTCTTCAATGTATGGTTCCAAATACGC
>CAYGUO010000231.1:0-4013 GCA_964353095.1 uncultured Flavobacteriaceae bacterium
CAATAAGTTTGGCATCAATGTCAAAGATACCTCCTTAACGCGCCAAGGCGATCTATAAGACCTTTATGTTGATCTGTGGTTGTCATTCAAATTATTTCCAGCAAAAATAGACTTTGCGCTATGGTTAGACAATCTATTTTATATAAATTTAGTGCTTAATTATCCAACCATGAAATCACAATTTATATTCGTAGTACTTTCCTTTTTTGTTTTTTTTACTTCAACTTCCCAAAATTTTGAAATGACCAAAGAGTTTCAAAAGTTCAATGGGTATTTCAATTATTACTATGATGATAGTACAGATAAAATGTATCTTGAGGTAGATGCCTTGGAAAAGGAATTTCTTTATGTTTATTCTTTAAGTAGCGGAATCGGCAGTAATGATATTGGTTTGGATAGAGGCCAACTAGGTAACGAACAAGTAGTCTTTTTTAGAAAAGCAGGACAAAAACTATTATTGGTGCAGCCTAATTTAAGATTTAGGGCTTTAACGGATAATGCATTGGAACGAAAATCAGTAGAGCAAGCTTTTGCAAAATCAATTCTGCACGGATTTAAGATTGAAGCGGAGGATAAAGGAAAATACCTTATTGATATTACCGACTTTCTAATGCGTGATGCCCATGGAGTATCGGATCGATTAAAAAGAACAAAACAAGGTTCTTATAGTCTTGATAAATCAAAAAGTGCTTTTGCTTTTGACAGAACCAAAGCTTTTCCAAAGAACGTTGAATTTGATGTTACCTTAACTTTTAAGGGAAGCGCTGCTGGCAGCTATATTCGCTCTGTAACCCCAAACTCAAGTTTGGTTACCGTTGCCCAACATCATTCATTGATTGCGTTACCTGACGATCAGTATCAAAAAAGGGTATTTGATCCCAGATGCGGATCTTACCCATTTACGTATTACGATTATGCCACTCCCGTTCAAGAACCCATTATAAAACGATTTGTGACTAGGCATCGTTTAGAGAAAAAAAATCCTGATGTGGCGCTAAGTGAAGCTGTTGAACCGATCATATATTATTTAGATAATGGTACCCCTGAACCGGTTCGTTCCGCTTTGCTGGATGGTGGTCGCTGGTGGAACCAAGCTTTTGAAGCAGCTGGCTACAAAGATGCTTTTCAATTAAAAAT
The DNA here is from genome assembly GCA_964353095.1 of uncultured Flavobacteriaceae bacterium. Classification (GTDB taxonomy): domain Bacteria; phylum Bacteroidota; class Bacteroidia; order Flavobacteriales; family Flavobacteriaceae; genus Croceitalea. The sequence continues at coordinate 1,138 of CAYGUO010000231.1, forward strand.
GTTGCCAGATGATGCCGACCCCATGGATGTTCGCTACAACGTAATTCAGTGGGTGCACCGTTCAACAAGAGGATGGAGCTACGGTAGCAGTATTACGGACCCACGAACAGGGGAAATTATGAAGGGACATGTAAGTTTGGGTAGTTTGCGAATTAGACAAGATTTTTTGATTGCCCAAGCATTAATGAACAAACCATTCGCGGAACGTGATGATAACTACCAACCAATGCTGGATTTAGCCTTGGCAAGAATTCGTCAGTTATCTGCACATGAAATTGGGCATACCTTAGGATTTGCGCATAATTTTGCTGCTAGTACCAATGGAAGGGCATCGGTTATGGATTATCCACATCCGCAGTTTAGCCTAAACGGATCCGTGATTGATTTCTCAAATGCCTATGATACGGGTATTGGACCATGGGATAAGGTTACCGTAGCCTATTCGTACGCTGATTTTCAAAATGGACAAAATGAAAAAGACGAATTAAATAAAATACTCGCCAAAGCCCAACAAGATGGCTTGCGTTATATCTCCGATCAAGATGCCAGACCTAATGGTAGTGCTCATGCGCTCGCACATCTATGGGATAATGGTAAAAGTGCCAGTGAGGAATTGGATGCTATTTTAAAAATAAGGGAAGTAGCCATTGCTAACTTTTCTGAGGATAATATCAGAACAAATGAACCTTATTCGGTTTTAGAAGACGTATTTGTACCATTATATTTTCTGCATCGGTATCAAATTGAGGCAGCTTCTAAAGTAATTGGTGGACTGGATTATAATTACAAAATAAAAAATGATGGGCAATTATCGGTAAAAACCGTTTCTATGGAAGCTCAGAAAGAGGCCTTAAAGGCCATGCTGAAAACCTTAGAGCCCAAAGTACTGGCAATTCCGCAATCCAAATTATCACTTTTTCCTCCTAGAAGCATAGGATATTCAAAAACAAGGGAATCGTTCAAGGGAAAAACAGGCGTTGCGTTTGATCCTTTTGGTGTAGTAGAAACAGCAAGTAGTGCAAGCCTTGGCTTATTGTTACATCATGAAAGGGCAAACAGGTTGGTACAACAAAAAGCTATTGATGATAAACAATTAGGTTTTTCAGAGGTGGTAAATTCCCTATTGGACGCAACGGTAAAAGCTAAATTAGAAAAAGGCTATTTAGGTGAAATTCAAAAAATAGTGAATTGGCAAGTCTTACAAGAGCTAATGTATGTGGCAAGTAATGAGAATAGTTTTCCGCAGGTAACGGAAACGGTCTTATTTGAAATGATGCGCTTAAAAACATATTTAGGGACCAAAGCAACTGACCCATCGGCTATTTTAATGAAAACGGAAGTAGAGGCTTTTATTGCAAAACCTAAGGACTATAAGAAAAAGGTTGAAGCACCTCCAATTCCTGATGGCTCTCCAATTGGTATGGCCTGTTTTGATTAAAAAATCATTTAATTGCTATGGAAATAAACTTAATCAGTGATACGGTCACTAAACCTACACCGGGGATGCTGAATGCCATGATGACTGCAAAAGTGGGTGATGATGTATTCAAAAATGACCCTACCGTAAATGCATTAGAAGCTAAAACAGCGGAGTATTTTGGCATGGAAGCGGCTTTGTTCTTCCCTAGTGGAAGTATGACGAACCAAACAGCAATTAAATTACATACACAACCAGGGGAACAGTTGATCTGTGATAAGTATGCCCATGTTTATAATTATGAAGGTGGTGGTGTTAGTTTTAATAGTGGGGTATCTTGTAAACTAGTAGATGGTCACCGAGGGATGATGAACGCTTCACAAGTAGAAGCTTCCATAAACCCACCAGATTTTTATCATAGCCCGTTAACAAGTCTGGTTTGTATCGAAAATACGACCAATAAAGGAGGTGGCGCCTGTTGGGATTTTGAAGCGCTAAAAGAAATAAAAGTTGTTTGCGAAGAACATCATTTAAAGTATCATTTAGACGGAGCGCGTTTATGGAATGCCCTAGTAGCGACCAATGATTCGCCAAAGGAATATGGTCAATTGTTCGATTCCATTAGCGTTTGTTTCAGCAAAGGTTTGGGTTGTCCTGTTGGTTCAGTTTTGGTAGGTAGTGAACAGCTTATTCACAATGCCATTAGAGTGCGAAAAGTACTTGGTGGAGGCATGCGACAGGCTGGATTTTTGGCTGCAGCGGGTATTTATGCCTTAGACCACCATATTGCAAGGTTAGCGGAAGATCATACAAAAGCAAAGGAATTAGGTGAAATACTGGATGGCTTGGATTTCATTAAAAAAGTAGAGCCAATAGAAACCAATATTATCATTTTTGAGATCGATGAGTCTAAACTAAGCACGGAAGCGTTTCTTGCGAAACTTGCTGCAAATCATATCGCAATCATTGGGATGGGACAGGGAAAATTAAGAATGGTTACACATCTTGATTATACAAATGAAATGCACTATAAAACCTCACAAGTACTTAAAACGATTTAATATATTTACTTAGGTTTTTAATACCATTCTCCATTCCTGCCTCGGAGCTGTAGGGTTTACTTTTTCCAATAACTTGTCCTTTTTTATCCGTCACATGAAATAGAAAATCTCCTTTTAAATTTGTTTTTCGTTCAACGTTAATTGTTGGTGCAATAGATTTTTGTAATGCATTGAGCGTATCCAAGGCATTTTCTTTTGTGTTAAAATTGATACTTTCCAAAAGAACACCTCCAACGGAAGATTTGACCATAAACGTAAACACATCTGGTTTTTTCTTTATTATTTCCACCATAGCAGCCTCTTTTTCATAAAGGTAGCTATTTTTTTTGCAGTTTATGAATGACTTATATTGAACTTTTATTGAGAATATTTTAACGTTTTGCCTTGTAGCATTGCAA
>CAYGUO010000232.1:0-3288 GCA_964353095.1 uncultured Flavobacteriaceae bacterium
TGCAATATACAAATGGGACACCAAAGGATAAATTTCAAGAAACAACCGGTAAACCTTCAACAGATTACTTAGCTACGCTCGTAATATGAACAGACAAAAACTTTTTGAGATAGCCCAAGATTGGTTCCAACAACAAGGTTGGAAACCTTTTGCGTTTCAAAAAGAAAGTTGGACAGCTTTTTTACAAGGCAAACACGGCCTACTCAACGCCCCTACCGGAAGTGGAAAAACGTATGCGCTTTGGTTTCCTATTGTCTTAAATTACATCAAAAACAATCCTGATTACCAAACCAAGCACAACAAAGGCTTAAAAGCTATTTGGATTACTCCATTACGGGCATTATCACAAGAAATTAAGCAGTCTGCTGAGCGAATTACAGCAGATTTGGAAACCCAAATGACCGTGGGCATCAGAACGGGAGACACCTCAACCAAAGAACGCGCAAGGCAGAAAACCAAAATGCCAGATTTGCTCATCACAACTCCGGAAAGCCTACAATTATTGCTTTCCTCCAAAGGGTACGATAAGGTGTTTAAAGACTGCTCGGCCATTGTAGTTGATGAATGGCATGAGCTTTTAGGCACCAAACGTGGAGTACAAATGGAGCTAGCGCTTTCCCGATTAAAAACGGTTAGTAAAGACTTAAGGGTATGGGGCATTTCAGCTACTATTGGCAATTTAGAACAGGCAAGGCAGGTACTACTGGGTCCTGAAACGGAAGCCTATCACAATTCTGTTTTAATAAAGGCGAAGCTCAATAAAAAAATTACCGTTAAAAGTATTATCCCCAAGAAAATGGAAACCTTCCCATGGCGGGGTCATTTAGGCTTGCGACTTTTAGAAGATGTGGTGCCTATCATTAACAAGAGTAAAACAACCTTACTTTTTACCAATACGCGCAGCCAATGTGAAATTTGGTTTCAAAAAATATTGGAAAAGCATCCAGAATACGCAGGTGAAATGGCCATGCATCATGGTAGCGTAAACAAAGAAACCCGACTCTGGGTAGAACAGGCCATCAGAAATGAAAGTTTAAAAGCCGTTGTCTGTACTTCAAGTTTAGATTTAGGTGTAGACTTTGCGCCAGTGGAAACAGTCATTCAAATTGGTGGCCCAAAAGGAGTGGCCCGCTTTTTACAACGTGCAGGGCGAAGTGGACACCAACCGGGCAAAGAAAGTGTGATTCACTTTTTACCCACACATGCCATGGAGCTCATTGAGGCTTCGGCAATGCAAAAGGCCGTAAAAAATGCAGCGGTAGAAGATAGAATTCCATATTTGAACAGTTTTGATGTACTACTGCAGTATCTGACCACACTAGCTGTTTCAGATGGCTTTCATCCCAAAGAAATCTATCAAGAAATCAAAGAAACTTTTTGTTATCAAGCCATTTCTGAGGAACAGTGGCAGTGGCTTTTAAACTTTTTGGTGATGGGTAGCCAAAGTCTTAAAACCTATGATGAATATCAGAAAGTAGACGTGGAGAGCGATGGCAAATTCAAAGTAAATAATCGCGGTATTGCGATGCGACATCGTTTTCAAATAGGCACGATTGTAGGTGATGCGGTTATATCAGTCAGGTATCAAAAAGGAGGATACATAGGCTCTATTGAGGAGTATTTTATTTCAAAACTTACTCCTGGAGACGTGTTCACTTTCGCAGGCAGAAATCTGGAGTTTATTCGTATTAAGGGCATGCAGGCACATGTCAGAAATTCCACCAAACGCACCAACAAAGTCCCAAGTTGGATGGGCGGTCGGTTAAGTTTTTCGGCTCAAATGTCAGAATTATTGCGTCAAGAACTATATACGGCAGAACTTGAATTTTCAAAACAATCCAAAGAAATTCAATCGCTATTACCCATGTTTACAAAACAACGTGAAGAAAGCACTGTACCGAAACCGAACGAATTTCTAATTGAAACGTTTAAAACCAGAGATGGCTATCATCATATTTTTTATCCTTTTGAAGGGCGTGGAGTACATGAAGCAATGAGTAGCCTACTTGCCTATCGTATTAGTTTACTTTCACCCATCACTTGTTCATTAGCTTATAATGATTACGGATTCGAATTACTTTCTGATAAACCTATTGCTATTCAAGAAGTGCTTGACAACAATTTGTTTACTTCAGACTATATGCTTTCAGATTTACAGAAAAGCTTAAACAGTAATGAAATGGCAAAACGCAAATTCCGTGACATCGCCGTAATAAGCGGAATGGTTTTTACGGGTTACCCAGACAAAGGCATTAAGATGAGGCATCTGCAGAGTAGCTCGCAATTACTTTTTGATGTTTTTAAAGATTTTGAAGAAGATAATTTACTCTATCAACAGGCCTTTACAGAAACTTTTGAACATCAACTGGAAGAAGGTCGTTTACGGATGGCTTTAGAGCGAATTGCAACACAAGAAACTGTTTGGAAGCAATGCAAAAACCCGACACCATTTTCTTTTCCCATTATTACCGATAGGCTCCGCGAAAAACTATCTAGTGAAAAGTTGGCTGACCGTATCAAACGAATGACCAAAATCTTGATGAAGTAGAAAAAGCGCCCTAGCGCCCAACGAGGGAATTGACTACTCATGGGTTTGAAGTAATAGTCTTGAAGGCTTTCAAAAGCACAGGCATTTTCAGTTTTCATAAGTGGTCAAGGATATAAAAGCTCTCCTCCTTAGACAAGGAGGAGAATGAATTTCGCTAAGCGAAAGAAAGAGGTGGTTGAAAGCCTTAGCCGTTACAGAACATCCCAAACCTCAAATCACATTGACTATGCTATCTAAGGAATATGACAACTATCTTGCAAACCAAGTCAACCACCCCGCCCTACGGGCACCCCTCCTAGCAATAGGAGGGGAACTTTTGATATATTTGAATACTATGCACAACTATAAACATCTAGAACAAAATAGAAAATCACTAAGGAATAATAGTACATCTGCAGAAGCATCCCTATGGAAACACCTATCCAAAAGACAGCTAGGAGGGCGAAAATTTAGACGACAACATAGTATTGGAAAATACATTGTTGATTTCTTTTGTCCTTCGGAACGTTTAATTATTGAACTGGACGGTGAAATTCATAACAATCCCTCAGCTCAAAAAAAGGACAAAATCAGGGATGCATATTTTAAAAATCTAAATTATCACGTTATCCGGTTTGAAAACAAAATGGTGTTTGATAATTTACCTTCGGTACTTCGGGAAATTTCAGAACACTTCGAAAAAACAATATAAAAGCTCTCCTCCTTAGACAAGGAGGAGAATGAATTTCGCTAAGCGAAAG
>CAYGUO010000232.1:3388-4007 GCA_964353095.1 uncultured Flavobacteriaceae bacterium
CATTGACTATGCTATCTAAGGAATATGACAACTATCTTGCAAACCAAGTCAACCATCCCGCCCTATGGTCACCCCTCCTAGCATTAGGATGGGAACTGTTTTTGTCGTGTTTTCAATACTTGGGCAATTATAAAAAAGAGGGCAGTTGCATTACCTTTGATGCTGTTTAAATAATATTTTATTAGTGACCCAAACCATTCACATCAACAATCAAGAATTTGTATTACATCCAAACGGAGGAATGTTTTGGGTAGAAAAATCGATGCTTTTAATCAGTGATGTGCACTTGGGTAAAGTAGCCCATTTTAGAAAATTTGGTGCAGCGGTACCACAGAAAGCAATTCATAAAAATTTTATGTTATTGGATGAAATTGTGAAATATTTTCAACCTTTTCAAGTCTGTTTTCTAGGCGACCTGTTTCATTCTAGCCTAAATAACGAATGGCAATTATTTGAAAACTGGGTTGGTAGAACACCGTCTGAAATCATTCTGATCGCAGGCAACCATGATATCATAGCCCCTGAAAAATTTGAAAAATTAGATGTAAAAATTTTTCAAGAATTGACCATTGATAATTTCCTATTGACCCATCATCCGGAAGTACGCGAAGCTTATTTT
>CAYGUO010000233.1:0-3970 GCA_964353095.1 uncultured Flavobacteriaceae bacterium
CTTCATCAGCACCATTGGCTATTGCATTTTTTGCCTCAAAAACCTTGGCCAAGGTAGTCATGGCACCTAAGGGAAAACCAATGACCGTAGCAATTTGAACCGCAGTACCGTGTAATAGCTGTTTAGCAAATTCAACATGGCAGCCGTTTACGCAAATTGCTACAAACCCAAACTGAATGGCCTCTTGGCACAATACACTAATATCATCAGTGGTGGCACCTGGCTTTAGATTGGTATGGTCAATATACTGTGCTAAATTGATGATAGGCTATGGTTTAAAATGAAATTATTTACTCGATAATCGAGATTTTAAATGCTCCGATGCTTGCCTGCCCGTCCGGCAGGCAAGCGTCAAAATCAATGTTAATTTTCCTTCTAATGCCTCGTGGGCTTAACTCAAAGTTATTTACTGCGTTCCCCTACAAAATGATCGTTCTTGGTTTTAAACAGCACATTAAAACTGGTTAATGAGCCATAAACACGAGTGATATACTGTTGTAAATCAATTTTTTCTTGATCTTCTAAGTTCTTACTGGAATTGATTTTTTGTTCCATCACCCGAATACGGTCGCGTACCATGACTATTTTATGAAAAAAGGTATCAATGGGCATTTCTTTGTTCGCGGTACCATCACCCGGCTCTAAAACTAATTTACCCTTGCGCCATTTATCTGCCAAGGCAACCTTTTCATGGGTATCGCTCCATTTTTCCAAAATCTTGACCAAAGAACTTTCCACTTCAAAAAAGCTCACCGCATCCACATCATCTTCTAAGGCTTCAATGACCTCGAAATTATCATCAATGGGTATGGTTTCCAATCCCTTTTCTAAAAATGTTACCCAATAATGTTTTGATGATACATTGGTAACCACACCTTTTCCGAAAGCCGAGTGGTCAATTCTTGAACCGATACCTAGTAATTTCATGTGATATTGTTATGATAATTATGAATTCAAAAATAAAGCATCCGATAACAAAAATGCAACTAAACCTTACTTCATTTTTAAGCTCCAATTGATTACTTTAGCAGCTTGTGCTATGATTAAATACGAAGAAAATATTGAGGTACGTGGGGCTCGCGTGCACAACTTAAAAAATATAGATGTTACCATACCTAGGGAAAAACTTGTAGTGATTACAGGCCTTTCCGGTAGTGGTAAATCTTCATTGGCTTTTGACACCATTTATGCTGAGGGGCAACGCCGATATATCGAAACTTTCTCGGCCTATGCACGCCAATTTTTAGGCGGCTTGGAACGACCCGATGTAGATAAAATTGATGGCCTCTCCCCTGTTATTGCCATTGAGCAAAAAACCACCTCAAAATCTCCACGTTCTACTGTGGGTACTATCACAGAGGTATATGACTTTCTTAGATTGTTATTTGCAAGGGCAGGTGACGCTTACAGTTACAATACTGGTGAGAAAATGGTCAGCTATAATGATGAGCAAATCAAAAAACTGATTATAGAGGCCTACAAGGATAAAAAAATCAATGTTTTAGCACCAGTTATACGATCGCGTAAAGGGCATTACAGAGAACTTTTTGAGCAAATAGGCAAACAAGGTTTTGTAAAGGTCCGTGTTGATGGGGTTATAGTAGATATCACCAAAGGCATGAAGGTTGACCGCTATAAGGTGCATGATATTGAAATTGTCATTGATCGCTTAAAAGTTGGCAATGATGAAGAATTTGATAAGCGACTAAGTGAGACTATTAATACCGCAATGTATAGTGGTGACAATGTTTTAATGATTTTGGAAGAAGGGGACAAAACAGCGCGCTACTTTAGTCGCGATCTCATGTGCCCATCTTCGGGCATCTCCTACCCCAATCCTGAACCAAATACCTTCTCTTTTAATTCTCCTAAAGGTATGTGCCCCAATTGCAGCGGATTAGGCCATGTGTATGAAGTGAATGAAGCGAAAATATTTCCCAATAAAAAACTTTCCATAAAAGCTGGTGGTATTGCCCCACTTGGTGAATATAAAAAGTCGTGGGCCTTTAAACAATTGGAGACGATTGCACAGCGTTACGGTTTTAATATGGAAACCACCTTAGATAAAATTCCAGATGAAGCAATGGATATTATTCTAAATGGTGGAAAAGAAAGTTTTACCGTCAACTCGAAAACACTTGGGGTAAAAAGGGAATACCGAATTGATTATGAAGGTATTTCCAATTTTATAAAATCGCAATTTGAAGAGGCCAATTCTACTTCAATAAAGCGATGGGCAAAAGAATACATGGATAAAATTGAATGTCCTACTTGTGAAGGTTCCCGTTTACGAAAAGAATCCCTCAATTTTAAGATAGACGAAAAGAACATCGCCGAATTGGCCCATTTGGATATAGCAGAATTAGCGCAATTCTTTAACGTATTAGAGCAAAAACTAGAAGGCAATCAACAAAAGATAGCGGAAGAAATAGTCAAAGAAATACGTACTCGTATCCAATTTTTATTGGACGTAGGACTTGATTATCTTTCATTGAACAGAAGTTCAAAATCTTTATCTGGAGGAGAAGCACAACGTATCCGTTTAGCTACACAAATTGGTTCGCAATTGGTAGGTGTCTTATACATTTTAGACGAACCAAGTATTGGCCTTCACCAGCGGGACAATGAGCGCCTTATTAACTCACTCACCGCATTAAGGGATATTGGAAACTCGGTTATTGTGGTAGAACATGATCGTGATATGATAGAGGCGGCCGACCATGTGATTGATATTGGCCCCAAAGCAGGCAAACATGGCGGAACTATCATTTCTGAAGGGCCACCCTCTGAATTAAAAGATCATCACACGCTTACAGCCGAGTATATTTCGGGCGATAAAGAAATTGAGGTGCCTAAAAAACGAAGAAAAGGAACGGGAAACACTTTGGTTCTGTCCGGTTGCACGGGTAATAATTTAAAAAATGTGACCGCAAGTTTTCCTTTAGGGAAAATGATTGGGGTAACAGGAGTTTCTGGAAGTGGAAAATCGACCTTAATCAACGAAACCCTTTATCCTATTATGAATGCCCATTATTTTAATGGCGTTAAAAAACCGATGCCCTACAAAAAGATTAAAGGGCTTGAACATATTGATAAAGTAATCGATATCAACCAATCTCCTATTGGGCGTACACCAAGGTCAAACCCAGCAACCTATACGGGTACGTTCAGTGAAATACGATCTTTATTCGCCAAAACCACAGAAGCAACCATAAGAGGCTATAAACCCGGTCGCTTTAGTTTTAACGTAAAAGGTGGGCGTTGTGAAACCTGTCAAGGTGGAGGTTTAAAAGTTATTGAAATGAACTTTTTGCCTGATGTCTATGTAGAATGCGAAACCTGTAATGGCAAGCGATTCAATAGGGAAACCTTGGAAATCAGATTCAAGGGAAAATCAATTGCAGATGTGTTGGAAATGACCATGAACGAAGCTGTAGGTTTCTTTGAGAACATTCCTAAAATACATCGGAAACTTAAAACTATTGTAGATGTTGGTTTGGGCTATATTTCTTTAGGGCAACAATCTACTACCTTATCTGGTGGTGAAGCACAACGGGTAAAATTGGCTACTGAGCTATCAAAACGAGATACTGGCAATACCTTTTATATACTAGATGAGCCTACCACGGGACTTCATTTTGAAGATATACGTGTCTTGATGGAAGTTTTGAATAAATTGGTAGACAAAGGGAATACCGTTTTGGTCATTGAACATAATATGGATGTTATCAAAATGGTAGACCATATTATTGATATTGGTTATGAAGGCGGCCGCGGTGGCGGTGCTATTGTAGCAAAAGGTACGCCAGAGGAAGTTGCCCAAGATAAAAAAAGTTATACGGCCAAGTTTTTGAAAAAGGAATTGGAGCCACGTAAAAAGCAAATTGCTAAAGCAGTTTAAATTATAATTATGCGAAAAGAACAACATCACAAGGGTTGGAATGAAATAAAAACGAATGACTCTTGGGCC
>CAYGUO010000234.1:0-3905 GCA_964353095.1 uncultured Flavobacteriaceae bacterium
ATATTAACCATTGGTTTTTGGTTAATGATTTTCTTATTGACTTTTGTTGTCCCTTATTGGTTGGGAGGAAATTTATTAGAAATGTGGAAAGAACGACAAGCTGCTAAAAGAGCTAAACGTAACGAATAGAAAAAGGAGCCAATTGGCTCCTTTTTTACTTTATGAGGCTCCGCCAAATTCTTCACCACCACCATCGTCATCATCACTTCCCTGCGTTCTCTTTTTCTTCTGATTAAACCTGTAGGTAAATGATAGGTTATAACTTCTCACTCTACGTTGAAACTCACTATCAGTATTAAAGAAAGGTGTTCTGGTTTCGCTGACCCTTCTACTACTGTTAAAGACATCATTTATATTTACCGCCAATGAGGCTTTGTCTTTGAACAAATCTTTACTAAAAGCAAGGCTCATAGAAAAAATACCTTGATTTCTAGCTTGTGCATTTTCTGTTGGCCCTCTATAGAAAAGACGGGTTTGCCAATCAATATTAGACGGTAAAGTAACCTTATTATTTAAACGAATAAACCAACTAAGGTTCTCAGCATCAAAATTTTGACCATTAAAATCACCTCTTGTCACCAATTGGAAAAGATTTATATTCCCATTGATATTCCATTTTCGTGACGGGCGGTAATTGCTATTAAATTCAAAACCGTACCGATCGTTTTTCGCTAGGTTTACAGGAGTTCTTCTTAAGATACTGACCTCTTCACCATCAAATATGGTGTTTTCTCCAGTGTCCTCAGTAATAAAAGTTATAACATCGGTAGCCCTTTGAAAGTAGACGGAACTGTTCAGCGTTAATTTTTCATAACGTTTTAGATATCCAAAATCAATTTGGTTAGAAAAGGATGGCGTTAAATTTGGATTTCCCTGAAACAAATTGGTGGGGCTAGACCTTGATGGAAAAGGATTTAAGAAAAATGAACGCGGTCTTCTAATTCTTCTATTATATCCCAATTGAAAATTCTCCTTCTCGTTTACCTCCCAATTAAGGTTAAGGGTAGGGAATAGCCCATCAAAATTATTACGATTAAAATCTCCTGTTTCAATTTGGTTAATGATTAATCTAGTGGCTTCATAACGCAAACCACTTAAAAAAGAAAACTTATTAATTTTAGTTCCAAACTGGGTATATACCGCGTTTATAGTTTCTTTAAAGTTTAATACATTGCTAGGATTCGTTATACCAAGCTCATCTATGGTTGGTTGAATAAAACCAACATCGTAATCTGTATCCAAGCTATTGAAATCTCCGCGATATCCAAATTCAAACTGACCGCCTTTACCAACCGGCACCACATAATCCGTTTGTAAAAATATTCGTTGTTGGTCCTCATCGGTACGCACACTTTCACTGTCAAATCCGTTTTGGACAATCAATGATTCTTCCAGTTCATCACTAGTTTCATATTGAAAAGCAAAGGTTAATTTATGGTCTGAATCACCGTTAAATTGCTTATCATAATTAAAGCCGTATTGAAAAGTTTTATCATCTTCAGTTTCTGGGTCAAAACGAAAGCCCGATGTGGTCGTCCCTAAAACGTCTTCTTGAGAGAAGTTATTAATGGTTTCACTGCTATTGTCTGAGTTTCTTATAAAAATGGTTTGGGTTATTGATGCAGTTTCGTTTACATACCATTCTACACCAAAATTAATATTAAACCCTTTTCGGATTCTCTCAAATTCGCGCGTTTCCGTTATACTATTGGTAAAAGCCCCTGATGAATCAAAAAAATCAGTGTCAGTGAAAGAATTTCCAGGTCCTTCTCTGTAATTATATCCGGCATTGGTGAAAATATTTAAATCACCGGTTCTATAGTTGATATTACCATTTATACCAGCTCTAGTGGGATATCCTAAATTTGTAGTAATCGCTCCATTCAAGCCTTGCAGCTTACTTCTACGAAGTATAATATTGATTATTCCGCCAGACCCCTCAGCATCATACCTTGCGGAAGGGGATGTGATAACTTCTACCTTTTCAATAGATTCAGCGGGAAGTTGCTGTAGCGCTTCAGCACTATTAAGCCCCGTTATAGCCGAGGGCTTTCCATTGATTAGAATACGAACATCATCATTTCCCCGCAGCTGCACATTACCCTCTACGTCAACAGATACTGAAGGTACGTTATCTAAAACGTCACTTACAGTACCACCACTGACTGTTAAATCAGAGCCTACATTATATATTTTCTTATCCAATCGCAATTCTACTGTAGTGCGTTCCGCGATAACTTCTACTTCATCTAAGGCAGCAACATCAATTGCCAATATAATTTTTCCTAAGTCGGTGTTTGCACGTAATAACTGTTTTTCTTTTTTATACGTTGTGTAAGAAATATATTCTACTGATATATTATACATTCCCGGCGAAGTTTCAACTTCAAACTTTCCGTCTATGTCGGTAATTCCTCCAGTTACCGTTTCTGGATTTCTAACACTTTGAAGAACTAAAGTTGCGTATTCAAGAGGCTGTCCGGTGTCTTTATCTATGACTGTACCTGTTACTTTTATTGGGGTAGAATTTTGCGTTCTTTGCGCGAAAAGGATTGTTGTGGAAAATAAAAATAACCCTAGGAACAGTTTATTCATATTATGTTTTATTTTTTTTCTTTTTTTTCTTTTTTTCTTTTTTGGTCAACTGGAATTTATTTTTTTCCAGTTCAATATAGGCCTCGTATTTGTCTTCTGGTAGCCCTGCTTTTAATTCTTCATTTTGCTGCTCTCCTAATTTTGCATAAGCCTCTTTCATTTTAGAGGCTTCCAATTTTAGTATTTGAAGCTCCAATCTTTTTTGAACATATTTCACCAATGTAGAACGCACAACGGCCTCTTCAAACGGATCTAGTTCTAGCGTTTCTGAAATTTTTGGCATCTGCTCATCAACAAGTTCATCTGCAGTTTTTGGTTTTGGTTCTTCCGGTGGGGTCTGTGATTGCGGTATAGCGGTTCTTTGCTGTCTTCCAAAACGGTTACCGTTACGAAATTGTGCCATTGAAAAATGCATTCCGAGTAGCACTATTATAATTAATGAAAGGGTTTTTTTAGTACTCATTTTTTTATTGGATTTCGAAATTAACTTTTGGTTTAAGCTACTTTGGTTAATTGTTTGTTAAATTGATTTAAGGGTTGAACAAATTAGGAAATGATTAACTTTTATCCTTCTTGTTGTCCCATCATCATTAAAAATGCTTTAAGAAACTGATTGATATCACCATCCATTACCGCATCCACATTTCCTGTTTCTTGAGCTGTTCTTACATCTTTAACTAATTTGTAAGGATGCATCACATAATTCCTAATTTGTGAACCCCATTCTATCTTCATTTTTGAAGATTCTATTTCTTGTCTTGCCTCTAGTTTTTTACGAAGCTCAATTTCATATAGCTGCGATTTTAACATTTTCATGGCCGTAGCCCTATTATCATGTTGTGACCTAGAATCAGAGCATGAAATCTGGATTCCACTTGGCTTATGCACTAATTGGACTTTGGTCTCTACTTTATTCACATTTTGACCTCCAGCGCCACTTGACCGCGCGGTGGTAATTTCAATATCGGCAGGGTTAACCTCAATTTCTATGGTATCATCCACCAAAGGATAAACATATACTGAAGCAAAAGAAGTATGCCTTTTTGCATTACTGTCAAAAGGTGAAATACGAACCAATCTATGTACCCCATTCTCACCTTTTAACCAACCAAAAGCATATTCTCCTTCAATTTCAAGGGTAACGGTTTTGATACCAGCAACATCACCACCTTGGTAGTTGAGCTCTTTTACTTTAAAACCATTTTTTTCGCTCCACATTAAATACATTCGCATTAGCATTGCCGCCCAATCACAGCTTTCCGTTCCACCGGCGCCCGCTGTTATTTGGAGCACTGCCGTGAGTTCGTCAC
>CAYGUO010000235.1:0-3874 GCA_964353095.1 uncultured Flavobacteriaceae bacterium
TGACAGCTGCATGTTCTACAAGGTTAGAATGTGTTCTACAAACATAGAATAAATAATTGAATTCTACAAACGTAGAGTGCATATTTTTTAAATAAACTAAGTTTGTCGTTAGAAATTTAGCGTTTTATGGGAGTATTGGAAGACCTTCAAAAGAGAAGTGATGGCAAGTGTGAATTATGCGCCGGCATAGGTGACTTAGAAATATACGAGGTACCCCCAACATCAATAGGGGGATTGGATGGCAGTATTTTGGCATGTGCCACTTGTAAGGGTCAAATTGAAAATCCAGATACTACTAATGCTGATCATTGGCGCTGCTTAAATGACAGTATGTGGAGCGAACATGACACGGTTAAGGTAGTTGCATGGCGAATGCTGTCGCGATTAAAAGCTGAAGGGTGGCCAAAAGATTTACTGGACATGATGTACATGGAGGAAACAACCTTGAACTGGGCCAAAGCAACCGGAGAAGGGCTTTCGGAAGGTGAAAAAATCATTCATAGGGATGTTAACGGAGTTGTTTTAGAGAATGGCGATAACGTTGTTTTGATAAAAGACCTTAAGGTAAAAGGGTCAAGTATGGTCGCAAAACAAGGTACTGCCGTACGTCGAATTTCTTTAGATCGTGAAAATGCTGAATACATTGAAGGTAAAGTTGGCGCACAACAAATTGTCATTATTACCAAGTATGTAAAAAAGCTTTAAGTTGATTTCGATTTTTAGTTTAGCACACCGAACACTACATCACGAACTCAATTCCGTAAAATATTTATAGAAATACGGAATGGTTTCAATTCCTTTTAAGTAATTCCAAACACCAAAGTGTTCATTAGGTGAGTGTATGGCATCGCTATCCAAACCAAATCCCATAAGAATACTTTTACTTTCCAAAATTTGTTCAAAAAGAGCTACTATTGGAATACTGCCTCCACTACGTTGGGGTACTGGTTCTTTGCCAAAGGTGGTTTGATATGCTTTTGCCGCTGCGCGGTATGCTGCACTACCAATACTGGTCACATACGGAATGCCTCCATGGTGTGGTGTTACCTTAACCTTTGTTCCTTTTGGGGCAATGCTTTCAAAATGGTTTTTGAAGATTGCTGTGATTTCATCTGGATCTTGGTCCGGAACCAAACGCATAGAAATTTTTGCGTAGGCCTTACTTGCTATCACTGTTTTGGCACCTTCTCCAGTATAACCGCCCCAAATTCCGTTTACATCTAGTGTAGGTCGTATTGAATTTCTTTCGTTTGTGGTAAATCCCTTTTCTCCATAAACATCTTCAATGTTCAACGCGTTTTTATACGCTTCTAAACTAAAAGGTGCTTTGGCCATTTCGGCACGCTCTTCGTCTGTAACATGAACAACATTATCGTAAAAACCAGGTATGGTAATATGGTTGTTTTCATCATGAAGTGAGGCAATCATTTTGTTCAAGATATTAATAGGATTGGCGACCGCACCTCCATAAAGCCCAGAATGTAAATCACGATTTGGCCCTGTAACTTCCACTTCCACATAGCTTAAGCCCCTAAGCCCTGTAGTAATTGACGGCACATCATTGGCAATCATTCCAGTATCGGAAATTAAAATAATATCGTTTGAAAGTTTTTCTTTATGATTTTCTAAAAAGTCGGCCAAGCTGTCGCTTCCTACTTCTTCTTCACCCTCAATCATAATTTTTACATTACATGGTAAAACATCATTTTTAATCATGAATTCAATCGCCTTTACGTGCATGTACATTTGCCCTTTGTCATCACATGCACCACGTGCAAAGATTGCTCCCTCCGGATGCAATTCCGTTTTCTTGATGACCGGTTCAAATGGAGGGGAAGTCCACAATTCAACTGGATCTGGTGGTTGTACATCATAGTGCCCGTACACAAGTATAGTAGGTAGTTTGGGGTCTATTATTTTTTCTCCAAAAACAACAGGATATCCTTTGGTTTCAAAGATTTCAGTAAAATCACAACCGGCATCTTTTAATGATTGCTCAACCACTTGGGCAGTTCTTATAACATCTTGCGAAAAAGTAGGGTCGGCACTGATACTGGGTATTTTTAGAAGCTCAATAAGTTCAGTTAAAAAACGGTCTTTGTGTTGCTCAATGTAATGGGTAATGTTCTCCATAGAATTTTCAAAAGTGTTAAAAGTACAAAAAGAAAGTTTTAAAAACCTTTGTCAAAATCGCTTTATTTTTCATAGTAAACCTATCAATATCAGTTAAAAAAAAGACAGATGGATTGCTATATTATTTTGTATATTTAAATCCATCAAGTATACTCCCCTATGCTTTTTTTAATATCCAAACCAACATGCAAAAAAACCAATACATTAATTTATTGGGTAAGACTTTTGTTCTTGCCCTAATTTTTAATTTTTCCATTAGTGTTGCCAAAGAACAGGTAGGTAGGCCATTAATCACAAATTACAAATACCAAGAGTACGGAGCTGGACCGGTAAACTGGTGGGCTACGGAAGACGATAATGGCATTATGTATTTTGCCAATGGAGCAGGTGTTCTTCAATACGACGGTGTAAACTGGAAAACTATTGAAATGGAAGCCAGCTCTAGGTGTTTGACCAAAAACCCCGAGGGAAGAATCTTTGTAGGGGGTATTAGTGATCTTGGATATTTGGATACCAAGGAATCTGGAGAATTGAAATTTGTGTCTTTATTAGATAAGATACCTGAAGAGCATCAAAATTTTAGAGATGTTTGGGAAGTTGATTATTACCAAGGGCGTGTAATATTTAGAACTGAGTTCAAACTATATGCATGGGATGGTGATAAGATGAAAGTGATAACTTCTGAACAAGGATATCATGTTGGTAATATTGTCAATGGCACTTATTATTTAAGAATTTGGGACAAAGGTTTATGTGTTTTACAAGATGATGATACCTTTAAGTTGGTACCAGGTGGAGAAAAATTCGCCAGTGAAAGAATATACAGTATTTTACCTTACGATGATAAAACCTTAATTGGCACCAGAAATGATGGGTTTTATCTTTTTGATGGAAAAGACTTTGAGCCTTTTAAAACGGAAATAGACGAGCTAGTCAAAGGTAAATTATACCTACCTGGTGCTGCTTTGAAAGATGGTCGATTTGTTTTCAATACGTTCAGCGATGGGGCCTATTTAATTGACCATGATGGAAAACTAATTCAAAAGTACACCACTGATAATGGTTTACAAGATGGTAGTGTAGATTATGTCTATGTTGATTCTAGAGGTGTGCTATGGATGATGTTGTTCAACGGCATATCTAACGTAAACCTGAACTCAACTTTTACTTCGCTTGATTCTAATATGGGTCTACCCACGAATGTGGTTTTTACAACTCAAAGGCATAACGGTATTCTTTATCTAAGTACCAATAATGGTATTTTTTATTTGGATGAAAAAACTAAAAGAATTGTATTGATACCTGGCACTAGTGGACAGGGCGGAAATTTCATGCTATCAAACGAACGCCTATATGTAGGTACAGGAGGTATGGGGGTAATAGAAATAATTGATAAAACCTTCAAGTATGTTCAAAAAAGTATCAATTACAACCTCAGGGCTAGGGTATTATTTCTCTCAGAAAAAGATAAAAACCGAATGTTCGTTGCCCATCAACAAGGATTGACGACGCTATACTTTGATGAACAAAAAGACCAATTTGTCTTAGAATCTGAAACGGACAAGCGCGTGCCAAGTGCCAATAATGCTATAGAAGAAGATTCTCAAGGTAGAATTTGGATACAGCCTGAATCAGACGCAGAAATAAAAGTTTTAACCCCTGCTTTTGACGAAAACGGAAAGATGAATTTGAGCAATTCAGAGATTACAACTTTTACAAAAAGAAATGGTTTGCCAAATAC
>CAYGUO010000236.1:0-3865 GCA_964353095.1 uncultured Flavobacteriaceae bacterium
ACCGATTTCGGCGCAAGAAACACCAGCTGGTTTTCACGTTTTGGGTCAAAGGTTACCCTACCCGGCAAAATTGATTGGCAAACCAATGCATTTTATAGGGGGCCAACACAAAATGCACAAACAGAAAATGAAGGTATCTTTACTTTAAACCTGGCGTTTAGCAAAGATATTCTCAAAGATAAAGGCACCCTTGCCCTCAACGTCAGTGACCTGTTAAATTCGCGAAAGCGGATTTCTTCTACTGAAACACCTTTTTTCACTTCAAATAGCGAATTTCAATGGAGAGAAAGACAGATTAATTTGTCCTTTGTCTACCGAATCAATCAAAAAAAGCAACGCAGCAAACAAGAAAGACAACGTGATGATGACGGCGAAGAGTTTAAACCTTGATTTTTTTATGTCTTAGGATGGATGGTGAGTATTGCCAAAAACTATCGTTCCAAAAGCATTTCTCCACCGTTGCCAAAACTTAGTATAAGGTCTCCGCTATCAAAACTGAATCCGAACTGCGCAAAAGTAGTATTCGGCACCTGAGCGGCGGTGATTGCCGCATAAAATGCAGTGCCAAACTGCGTATCTACTACTTCTGTAGTTGTAAATTCTAACATGGTTAAGGTTGTACTTTCGGTTTCAAACCTACCACCAAACTGATTTACAGAAGTACTGCCATCAAAATCTCCATTGGATTGAAAATCAATTAGGATATTTTCATTTGCGGAAGCTTGCTGGTTTAAAATAGCACTGGAGATTTTAATGGAACTGATCCGCCAAGAACCATTTATAGGAGATTCGCCATTATCATCTGAATTGCTACAAGAAAGTATTACACTTTGAAAAAGTACAATTACAAAAAGTATCCCTAGTGCTTTTTTCATCTTTCCTTAATTAAATTCCACTTTAACCAACTGTTTTTTTGTTCCTCGTTTTGCATAAAAAAGCAATTCATCCAAGGTATCATCAATAAGTGGTTTGGATACCATAAGGGGTAACCGCGCCTCTTGTGCATCAATTACTTTTTCGTAATCTAGGGTTCCCTTCTCATCCAATGATATTAAGAATACGTTTCTATTGCCCGTAAGGCCTTGTTTAAAAATAAGCCGCTCCCCATTGATCAATTGTGGATTTTCAGCAGAAGTACTAATGAAAAAATAGGTGTTGCCGTCTTTTGTGTACGAGCTATAAGATGCATAAGCCCCATCACCTTGGGTGACCTCGGCCTTATTAATATTTCGAGCCCATATCATGGTGCCATCTGTGGCCATTTTGGCACTTACAATGTCATTATAGTGAAAACGCTCTACTTTTATCCGTTGGCCAGCACCAGTGCTTTGCATACTGCTGGTCACAAAATATTCCTCCGCATTGAATAAGATTTCATTGGCTTCCGTTACAATGACATTTTTAAACACCAAGTTGTTGATTACCTGTTCGTCATCACGTCCAAATTTATCATCCATAAACTGTTCCGTAAACGGATTGTATTTTTTATTCAAAATCGCTAACGAATTGGGGTTTAGCTCAAAAAAAGAAAGCCCATTATACCGATTATCCTTACGGTCCGCATAAAACCCAACACAATACAGCTTTCCTTTGTTCAAGACAGGATATAAGCCTTCCGAGAACTTACCGGGATTATCAAAAGACTGCGTTTGAGCCATACCACCACCAATTTTTATCAGCTCGTATTGAAATTTTCTTTCGTCGGCTTTAAAGCGATTCTTTTTAAAATATGCTTTCCCTAAAATATAAACGGTATTACCATTATTGGAGATGGCCATATTCTCAAAAGCATAATTTTTTTCTTCTACCTCAGCAGAAAAATCGTGTTCCCATCGTTTTTTCAAATCTGTGTCAAACAAATGTATTGTATGCTTGTTCTCTTTCCCTTTTTTGTGATGCGTGCTAATGACAAATCCTGTTTTTTCAGGATTGAACAATAAGGTTGTTGAAAATCCTTTTTTAAAATCACGGTTATAATAATTTTTACCAAAGGCTCCTTCAACTGCCGGTGTTTCAAATTTGAGTAAACGCTCTTGCTTAAAATTGAAGTTTACCAAATTGCTGGTGTGCGCCTGATATTCGTAGAAGCCCAGTTCAAAATTATAGTTGAAAAAGATTAATCGTAACTGTCCGTTTTTAATAAAACCATCTACAAACTGCAGGTCCTTTAATTTGTAGTTATACTCAGAAACTAGCTCTAAGTCTTCGTTATAATGCTCAATTAAATAGCCTTTGGGCTTTAAGATAAGTCCTGAAAAATACGCTCTTACTAATACATAGCCTCCATCGCCATCATTATCTAGCGTCACCAAAGTGGAATACCTGTGGCGGTCATTCATTTTTTCGCCAAAATCATAAGAAACTGGCATTTTCTGGGCCAAAACGCCCATATAAAGCCCAATTAGGGCTAAAAAAAGTAGTATTTGTTTCATTTTTGCAGGTTTGGAAATACCTGACTATGAACCTGGAAAATCTGCTTTTCGCTTCTCTAAAAAGGCGGAAGTGCCTTCTTTAAAATCATCAGTACCAAAGCAAGCGCCAAAAGCTTCAATTTCCGCGGCATAGCCATCGGTATCAAAGCTATAACCCGCATTTACCGCTTTTATTGCCTGTGAAATCGCTATAGAGGAGTTATTCGATATCTTGCTTGCCAACTTATCGCAAAGCGGTACTAATTCTTCTTGTTCCACCACATAATTGACCAAACCGTACTCCAATGCCTTTTCTGCTGTAATCATACCTGCGGTCATAATCATTTCTAATGCCCTACCCTTACCCACTAATTGTGGTAAACGTTGCGTACCCCCGTACCCGGGAATTACACCCAAAGAAACCTCTGGAAGCCCCATTTTTGCATTGTAGCTTGCGACTCTAAAATGACAGGCCATAGCCAGCTCCAATCCCCCTCCTAAAGCAAAACCATTTACAGCGGCAATAACTGGGGTATTTAGGTTTTGAACAAAATCAAAGAGTATTTCTTGGCCTTTAGCAGCCAATTTACCGCCTTCTTTAACGGAAAAATGAGCAAACTCAGAAATATCTGCACCGGCTACAAAGGCCTTTTCCCCACTACCTGTGATAATGATCACCTTAACGTTTTTGTCTTCTTCAAGTTCTTTAAAAGCAACATGCAGTTCCTCAATAGTGGCCTTATTTAGTGCATTCAATTTTTTTGGCCGATCAATAGTTATTGTTGCAACTTGATTTTCTTCTTCGATGTAGATGTTTTTGTATTCCATAAGTTCAGAGTTCAGAGTTCAGAGTTCAGAGTTCAGAGTTCAGAAAGTTAAAAAACGTTTTTCATAGAATTTTAAAAATCTTGCTTTTTATATCCTTTCGTACTACTCTTTGCTAAGAGTTGGCAATCAAAACCTACTCCTTCGGAAACTTGATTGTAAAAACCGTGCCCTTTCCAATTTGGGAGGTGAAATTAATACTGCCCTGATAATTTTCCACGATATTTTTAACCATACCCAAACCAAGTCCCATACCACTGGTTTTGGTGGTAAACTTGGGTTCAAATATTTTTTCTTTAAACTCATCTGCAATACCAATTCCGTTGTCGGCTACAGCGATTTTAACCCATTCTCCTTCTGAAGCTACTGTGACGAGAATTCGAGGATTTTGCTGATTGCCCATTGCTTGAATTGCGTTCATCACCAAATTAGTGATGATTCTAATCAATTGCGTACGGTCTAATTTGGCAATAATCCTTTCTTCGTCTGCAATGAAATGAAGGTAGGGTTCGTTAAAAATATCCAAAGCCAGTTTGGTAACATTTACCACGTTTAAGGTCTCCTTTTGCTGTGCCGGCATATGGGCAAAATTGGAAAAGGGCGAGGCAATATTGCTCTTGGTGTCTATC
>CAYGUO010000237.1:0-3170 GCA_964353095.1 uncultured Flavobacteriaceae bacterium
TGTATATTGTGCTGTTCATAGGCCTCATTTTATGGTTGATTTATGGGCTGCACCATGACAGTTTGGCTATTATTTTGGCCAATACCATCACGGGTATTCTTGTTATTGTGATGCTGGTTTTAAAAATAAAACACAAATAAATAGTTTACCCCCCTAAAAAATAGGGGTTATTATAAAATAATTAGCTTTTAAAAAATAGTACCCCTCAAAATATGTGGATTATATGATTAAAAAACACCTTTTGTGTTAAAAAAGGTGTATTTCATCGATTTTTTATTTCTCTCCTCGGCTATTTAAACCACTTTTGGGTCATTAATTAAAACAACTAATAAAATGATCGTAGGTGTACCCAAAGAAATTAAGAACAACGAAAGCAGAGTTGGAATGACTCCTGCGGGAGTTTTCGAACTGGTCAAGAATAACCATACCGTTTATATACAATCTGGTGCCGGTGACGGCAGTGGTTTTTTTGATGCTGATTACCAGCAGGCGGGTGCTACTATTTTGGATACTATTGGTGAAGTCTATGCCATGAGTGAAATGATTGTAAAAGTTAAAGAACCTATTGCAGAAGAATATCCCCTTATTCAAGAAGGGCAGATTGTTTTTACCTATTTCCATTTTGCTTCAAGTGAGCCTTTGACTAGGGCAATGATTGAAAGCAAGTCAGTTTGTATCGCCTATGAAACAGTTGAAGATGATGAAGGTACACTTCCGTTGTTGACGCCAATGTCCGAAGTTGCTGGCAGAATGGCAATTCAGCAAGGAGCTAAATATTTAGAAAAGCCAGTGAAGGGCAGAGGAGTCTTGCTGGGCGGAGTTCCTGGGGTTGCACCTGGTCGTGTTCTGGTTTTGGGAGCGGGAGTTGTCGGTATTCAAGCGGCTAAAATGGCAGCTGGCTTAGGGGCTCATGTTACCATAATGGATATCAATATGAAACGTCTTCGCTATGTCAACGATGTTATGCCACCACATGTGGTAACGGAATTTTCAAGTGAATTCAATATTAGAAAACATATCAAGACCCATGACTTAATTATTGGTGGTGTCTTGTTAAAAGGAGCTAAAGCACCTAATTTGATTACCCGCGATATGTTGAAAGAAATGCATCCAGGGGCAGTCATCGTAGATGTTGCCGTAGATCAGGGAGGATGTGTAGAAACCACTAAAGCAACCACACATGAAGACCCTATTTATATTATTGATGATGTGGTACATTATTGCGTTGCCAATATGCCAGGGGCAGTACCTTACACATCAACGGTAGCCTTGACCAATGTCACTTTGCCGTACGTGGTTAAATTGGCCAATAATGGATGGGAAAGTGCTTGCAGAATGGATAAATCCTTAGAGAAAGGATTGAATATTATTGAAGGAAAAGTGGTTTATAAAGAAATTGCCGAAAGTTTTGATTTAGAAGCACCGGTCTTGGTGTAACTAACAATTTGTCAGTATAACAGACCCCGTCATGTCCTGAAATTGAATTCAGGATATTTGGCGGGGTTTTTGCTTTAAAAAGGAAAAGTTTGTCCTATTCAGAACAGTTGAAAGTTGGGATTAAAACTTCTTTGTTTATCTTTAAAATAAATTAAAAGTAAAAATTATGTTTGGATTTGATATAGGTTATATAGTAATCGCAGGGGCTTTTGGCCTATTTAGTATGTTGGTAAGTCGCCGTCTTAAGAGTAAGTTTAAACACTACTCAAAAGTGCAGTTGCGAAATGGTCTTAGTGGTGCGGAGATTGCACAAAAAATGTTGGATGATCATGGTATTCGAGATGTAAAGGTAATTTCTACTCCTGGTATGTTGACAGACCATTACAACCCTGCCAACAAAACGGTTAATTTAAGTGAAGGTGTTTATGCACAGCGCAATGCTTCTGCCGCTGCGGTCGCTGCACACGAAGTAGGTCATGCCGTACAGCATGCTACGGCATACAGTTGGTTGCAGATGCGCTCCAAATTGGTACCTGTATTAAATGTTACCTCACGCTTTTCAATGTGGGTTATTTTTGGTGGTTTGGCCTTAATGGGAACTACAGCTATTGGCGGAACTATCGCCTGGGTGGGTGTTGCGCTTTACGGAATAGGAACATTATTCAGTTTTGTGACCTTGCCAGTTGAGTATGATGCCAGTAATAGGGCATTGGCCTGGTTGAAAAATAAAAATATGGTAAGCCAAGAGGAATATGCAGGTGCGGAAGATGCTTTAAAATGGGCAGCAAGAACCTACGTAGTTGCAGCAGTTGGTGCCTTAGCTACGTTACTATACTTTGCTATGAGAGTGGCAAGTCGTGATTAAAATACAATGACTTCTTAAGTCAACCTGCTTGAAGCAATTCAGGCAGGTTTTTTTATATGGTAATTTGTCGATCTATCTGCTGGTTTAAAGAAATAAAGGTCTCCGTTCGGGATACCCCTTCTATTTGTTGTATTTCTTTATTGAGAACATGCATTAAATGTTCGTTATCCTTACAAAGTACCTTGATAAGAATGGACCAATTACCAGTGGTATAGTGACATTCCAAAACTTCGGGAATTTTTTCCAACGCTTTTACGGCCCTTGGGTTTGACATGGCCTTATCCAAAAAAATACCAATATAGGCCATAGTAGTGTACCCTAACACTTTAGGGTTTATCACAAATTTAGAGCCGGACAAAAGCCCTGAGGCCTCTAATTTTCGAAGTCTTTGGTGAATTGCAGCCCCAGAAATACCGATGTTTCGGGCGATTTCTAAGATGGGTTTTCGAGCATCTTGCATTAAATACCTTAGTATTTTTTTGTCAATACCGTCTATTGTAACTGAACCGTTAGAAGATTTCATAATTACCTTTCAATTAGAAATTCAAAGGTATTAAAATGCTATGAATCTTTAACTGGCCACAGAATCTGGGTTATAACCTAAATAAGGCACTTGATATTCCTTAAAATTGATTCCTAAAGTTTTGAGTTCTTTTAAGATAGGCTCATAAACCTCTTTTGAAATAGGAATTTGAACTCCGGGGGTAGTGATTTGTTTGTTCAAAATGAGCAGTGTGGCAATGGCAACGGGTAGCCCAACCGTTTTGGCCATCGCAGTATGGGTTTTGGTTTCCCCAATAACAACAACGTTGGCATCAATTTGTTTTTGTTTGCCCTCTAGTTCATAACCAAACTTATGGTACATGAC
>CAYGUO010000237.1:3180-3841 GCA_964353095.1 uncultured Flavobacteriaceae bacterium
ATCATATCTTTTTCATTTGCCTTTAAAGTCCAGCTTTCTTCTAAAATTTGTTGTAGGCCTTGGGCTGGGGTTGCGTTTTTAAGCCGAATCACCTTTTTTGCATTGAACAAGTCCAGCTCTAAAAGTTTTCCCCACATGATATCATCTTGGTCAATTTTTAAATAATGCCTAAGTTTTAGCTCTACGGAATCTGTAGGGGAGTAGGGTAAAAATAAATTTACAAACTCGCGATAAGACATGTTTTCGGAATTTTCAATGGTGTAACTGTCATCGGTCATACCCAATTGAACAAACATGTTCCACGCTTTTGAAAAACCTACCCTTCGCATGGTGCCTCGGTAAAGCGTAAGCACATTTTCAAGACCGTATGCTTCCCTATACCACAAGGAGTCACGATTGGCGTATGCTTCAAATTTTCCGTAACCATCTACTTCTAAAAACTCTGTCCTTCTAAATAATTTGTGATAGGGAATGTATTTATAGGTTCCTTCTTGGATAAACTTAGCAGTTCCTCCTTGTCCGGCAACGACCACGTTTCTAGGGTTCCAAGTAAATTTATAATTCCATAGGTTATCATCACTTTCCGGAGCGACCAAACCTCCCGTAAACGATTCAAAGAGTAGCATTTTGCCACCTCGTTCACGAATTCGGTCAATCACTT
>CAYGUO010000238.1:0-3832 GCA_964353095.1 uncultured Flavobacteriaceae bacterium
GTAGAGTTTAACCTTGTACATGACAAAGGAACCTTGTTTGGTTTACGCACCAACGGACGGATTGAAAGTATTTTGATGAGTTTACCACCCTTTGTTCAGTGGCGCTATGACCACAACCCCATCAAGGGTAGTGAAGAAGAAAAATTACTTCAAGTTTTAAAAACACCCAAAGAATGGGTTTAATGCTTAGCTTTAACTCATGAAACTAAAGCTTTATCAAATAGATGCCTTTACAGACCATGTTTTTGGTGGAAACCCAGCGGCTGTCTGTTTGCTAGAGGCATGGCTGTCCACTGAACTAATGCAAAAGATTGCCCAAGAAAACAATTTAGCGGAAACCGCTTTTATCGTTCAAAAAAACAGCACTTTTGAGTTACGCTGGTTTACCCCTGAAATAGAAGTTGATTTATGTGGTCATGCTACCTTGGCAGCAGCTTATGTAATTTTTAACTATTACGGCTATTCAAATAAAACCATTCGGTTTTATTCTCCAAGAAGCGGCGAACTTTTAGTAAATCTGGACGCTAATGGATTAATGACCATGGATTTTCCATCTGATGAACTTGTTGTTTTACAAGGCAATACGGAAATCAATAAAGCTATTGGTTTAACACCTTATCGCACGATAAAAGGAAAAACAGATTACCTGCTCATTTATAATTCTCAAGAAGAAATTGAAGCAATCACCCCAAATTTTCATTTGCTAGATCAATTGAACTGTAGAGGAGTCATTGTTTCCGCCCCTGGCACAAAGGCGGACTTTGTTTCCCGGTTTTTTGCTCCACAATGTGGAATTCCCGAGGATCCTGTCACTGGTTCGGCCCATACCACTATGGTCCCTTACTGGTCAAAAGTGCTCCATAAAAAACAACTTACGGCAGAACAACTTTCAAAACGAAAAGGGCATTTACAGTGCGAGTATTTAGGAGAACGCGTAAAAATTTCTGGAAGGGCAGTTCCTTATCTCATAGGTGAAATCACCGTTTAAAAATTTATCTGTTTATTTAAAAATCGAATATGTACCCATTAATACGAAACCGAAGACTACGAGCCACCGAAGCTGTTAGAAGATTAGTTCGAGAAACGATAGTTACTCCAGACGATTTTTTAGTGCCGCTCTTTGTGGTAGAAGGCAAAGGCGTTAAAGAAGAAATTCCATCTATGCCCAATTATTACCGCATGAGTTTAGATCAGCTTGAAAAAGAAATTCAAGAACTTTGGAAAATGGGGCTTTGTGCCGTATTGCTTTTTGTTAAAGTTGATGACAAATTAAAAGACAATAAAGGTACAGAAGCGCTCAATCCGGATGGTTTAATGCAACGCGCTATTAAGACCATTAAAAACGTTTGTCCGGAGATACTGGTGATGACGGATGTTGCCTTAGACCCGTTTTCATCTTACGGTCATGATGGCATCGTTGCTGATGGGCAAATTTTAAACGATGAAACGAGCGAACTCCTTGCAGAAATGAGTGTTAGCCATGCCCATGCCGGCGCAGATTTTGTAGCCCCTAGCGATATGATGGATGGTCGCATACTTAATATACGCGAGGCTTTGGAAGACGAAGGTTTTCAAAATACGGGTATCATGAGCTATTCCGCTAAATACGCCAGTTCTTTTTATGGCCCTTTTCGAGATGCCCTGGATTCGGCACCTGTAGCTATCAAAAATATCCCTAAGGACAAAAAGACCTACCAAATGGATTATGCCAATCGGTTTGAGGCTATTCGCGAAACCCAAATGGATATTGATGAAGGTGCCGATATTGTAATGGTCAAGCCAGGTTTAGCCTATTTAGATATTGTTCGTGAAATCAAAAATGAAGTGGATGTGCCCGTAGCCGTATACCAAGTTTCTGGGGAATATGCCATGGTAAAAGCTGCTGCTGAAAAAGGATGGTTGGACCATGATGCCGTAATGCTTGAACAACTGACCGCTATAAAAAGAGCCGGGGCAACTATTATCGCAAGTTATTTTGCAAAAGACTTTATCCGTACACTAGGGTAATTTGAAATATCACTATTTGAAAAACAGGGTTTTATTTTTTATACTAGTTGGTTTAATAATGCCACTGCGGTCACAGACTATACTATTGGATACTGTTGTCCATAGCAAGGCAGACTCGTTAATGACTATGGCTATCGCCCAGCAGGCCTTTCCTGGAGCGCAGCTAATGGTGGCGCATAAAAATGAGGTCATCTTTCACAAAGCTTATGGTTTTCATACCTATGATAGTGTTCAAGCCGTTGGTTTGACCGATTTGTATGATTTAGCTTCTGTTACTAAAATTCTCGCGCCTTTGCCGGCGCTCATGAAACTTGTTGAGGAAGAAAAATTAGATTTAGACCTCCCTTTTAGCACGTATTGGAAACCTTGGCGCAGACAAAAAGATAAAAAGAATCTTACCCTACGTGAAATACTGGCCCATCAAGCAGGATTAACACCGTATATCGTTTTTTTAAATGAAGCCACTAAAAAAGGAAAACCAAAACGCCGATTTATCGTTTCAACCCCTAAAAAGAGCTATGTAAATCAAGCGTATGAAAAGCAATTTGTGCATAAACGATTTGAAAACAAAATGCATCGCATCATCAATCGCTCCAAAGTATCAGAAACTAAAACTTACAAATATTCAGGACTTAGCTTTTTAATCTTTCCCAAGCTGATTGAACAATTAACAGGAGTATCCTATGAAACCTATCTCCAAGAAAATTTTTACCGCCCTTTAGGTTGTAAAACCCTAGGGTTCAACCCAACAACAAAAGGCTTTTCCAATGCGATTATCCCTACGGAAATAGACACCCTATGGCGCAAAGCTTTGGTAAAAGGGTATGTTCATGATGAAAACGCTGCATTACTAGGAGGTGTATCTGGTAACGCTGGTCTTTTTGGTACTGCTGACGATTTGCTGCAGATGATGCTGTGCTATCAAAATTTTGGCGCCAAAGACAGCAAACGCCTATTATCGGAAAAAACAGTACGAGAATTTAGCAGTGTACAATACCCTAATAATGAAAATCGAAGGGGCCTTGGTTTTGATAAACCTTTGTTGGGCAATGACACTTTAGCGATTTCGACCGCATATCCCTCTCCTCTAGTCCATCCTTCAAGCTTTGGTCATTCTGGCTTTACAGGCACTTTTGTATGGGCAGACCCAGAAAATCAATTCGTATTTATTTTTCTGTCAAATCGGGTTTTTCCAAATCGGAGCCATAGAGAATTATATGAGCTAAACACCCGAACTGAACTTCAAAATCTTTTTTACGCAGCCCTAAACCAAAATCTTCATTAGTTTTGCTGCTAATGATTACCTTAGTAGCAACTAGATAATAACCATGGGCCTTCTTCTATTTTACGCAGTCATTTCTATCTTCTTTTCTTTTCTCTGTTCTATTTTAGAAGCAGTGCTCCTTAGCATTACCCCAACTTTTGTCAATGTTAAAAAACAAGAAGGCAAAGTATATGCTGAGGAGTTGGAAAACCTGAAGAAAGATGTAGACCAACCTTTAATCGCCATACTGACCTTAAATACTGTCGCCCACACTGTAGGGGCCATTCTGGTTGGTGTTCAAGCAAAAGTTGCCTATGTAGAATTATACGGCACGGCAAAACGTTCCCTGTTCGGAATTGAATTTACAGAAGACCTCATGGTAGGGGTGGTTTCAACACTCATGACCCTGCTCATATTGATTGCTTCGGAAATCATTCCGAAAACCATAGGGGCAACCTATTGGAAGCAGTTGGCCAATTTTACGGCAAAAGCCCTTAAAGTAATGGTCTTATTTAAGAAATGGACCGGCATGCTCTGGATATTACAACTATTCACCCGTTT
>CAYGUO010000239.1:0-3791 GCA_964353095.1 uncultured Flavobacteriaceae bacterium
TTCCAAGTTTAAAGGAAGGACAGCATGTAATCATAGGACTTGATAATCCTATAAAAGCGACTGGGCATTTGCGTATTTTGTTTGGTAACCTTGCCGTTGACGGTTCAGTGGCAAAAATTACGGGAAAAGAAGGATTGCATTTTTCCGGACCTGCAAAGGTTTTTGAAGGGGAGTTTGCTGCCAATGATGGTATTCGTGATGGTTTGGTGAATAAAGGGGATGTAGTTGTCATTAGATATGAAGGTCCAAAAGGTGGTCCTGGAATGCCAGAAATGTTAAAGCCTACCGCTGCCATAATGGGAGCAGGACTTGGAAAAAGTGTGGCTTTAATAACAGATGGTCGTTTTTCAGGTGGAACCCATGGTTTTGTTGTAGGTCATATTGCACCAGAAGCGCAAGATGGGGGGAATATAGGATTGATACAAGACGGTGATATTATTACTATCGATGCTGAAAAAAATAGTATTTCGGTAGACTTGTCTGAGGAAGAATTAGCGCTTAGACGTGCGAATTGGATACAGCCTCCTTTAAAAGTAAGCAAGGGGAGTTTATATAAATATGCCAACATGGTATCATCAGCTTCCCAAGGTTGCGTTACGGACGAGTTTTAGCCATTAGTAAAAGGGAAGGGTGGTTGGTCCCCAAAAAGGTAGTACGCTTGATGTTTGAATTTGATTGAACTATGGAAACAGTAAAAGAAAAAAAACCGAAAACAGTGCAGTCACAAGGTGTTCGCATGACAGGTGCAGAGGCAATTATTCATTGTTTACTTGCTGAAGGAGTAGATTTGTTATACGGATATCCCGGAGGTGCTATTATGCCCGTTTATGATGAGTTATATAAATTTCAAGATAAACTTACACATATTCTAACCCGTCACGAACAAGGGGCTACCCATGCGGCACAAGGGTATGCAAGAGTTTCTGGTAGAGTGGGCGTTGCAATGGCAACTTCAGGTCCAGGAGCTACTAATTTAGTAACCGGTTTGGCAGACGCACAGATAGATTCTACGCCAATGGTATGCATTACAGGGCAGGTCCCGCGTCATTTATTGGGTTCTGATGCTTTTCAAGAAACCGATATTATTGGTATCTCTACTCCTGTGACCAAGTGGAACCACCAGATAACCAAGGCTTCAGAGATACCAGAAGTTATGGCAAAAGCATTTTACATTGCCAAGTCTGGTCGACCAGGGCCCGTATTAGTTGACATCACTAAAAATGCACAGTTTGAGGAATTCGATTTTGTATATGAAAAATGTACTGGGGTAAGAAGTTATAACCCAATTCCAAAACCTAATATCACTGCTATTGAGGCGGCCGCAGCACTCATAAACCAAGCGAAAAAACCATTTATCGTTTGGGGCCAAGGCGTAATCTTAGGGCAGGCGGAAGAGGAGTTGAAAGCGCTAATTAATAAAGCGGGAATTCCAGCAGCGTGGACGATTATGGGAGAGTCTGCTATCCCTACCAGTCACCCTTTAAACGTTGGTATGGTTGGCATGCACGGTAATTACGGACCCAATGTACTTACTAATGAATGTGACTTGTTATTGGCAATAGGAATGCGATTTGATGACCGTGTAACAGGTAGTTTAGACACGTATGCAAAGCAAGCGAAAGTGGTCCATTTTGAAATCGATCCAGCTGAAATAGATAAAAATGTAAAAGCCGATGTCGCTGTTTTAGGAAATTCAAAAGAGACCCTTGCTTTATTGCTTCCACATGTGAACAAAAACAAGCATGAAGCATGGCATAATGAATTCAAAAAAAGACACCAAATTGAGTTTGATACCGTAATCAAGAATGATATCCATCCCACCAAAACAGGGCTCACTATGGGCGAAGTTATTGAGCAAATTAATCTCGCTTCAGAAAACAAAGCGGTTATCGTAACGGACGTAGGGCAACATCAAATGATTGCCTGTCGTTACGCCAAATTTGAGCAGTCAAAAAGTAATATCACTTCAGGTGGTCTAGGAACCATGGGCTTTGCCTTACCTGCAGCTATAGGTGCTAAGATGGGTGCTATGGACCGTGAGGTAGTGGCTATTATTGGTGATGGCGGTTATCAGATGACCATTCAAGAGCTTGGGGTTATCTTTCAGCATAATGTGCCCGTAAAGATAGTCGTGCTCAATAATGACCATTTGGGTATGGTGCGCCAATGGCAAGAGTTATTCTTTGATAAAAGGTATGCGTCAACGGTTATGGTAAATCCTGATTTTGTAAAGATTGCTGAAGGGTACCATATTGAGGCAAAGCGCGTTAGCGAAAGAAAGGATTTAAAAGCAACCATTCAAGAAATGATTGCTTCTGATAAGCCTTATTTTTTAGAGGTAAAAGTAGAAAAGGAAGATAATGTGTTTCCAATGATTCCTTCGGGAGCATCTGTTTCTGATATACGATTGAAGTAATTTTTATGAACGATTCTAATATCAAAGACATTCCTGCTATCCACGAACAGATAATACTTAAATCTGAAGAGATTGGTTTTACAATGCCTTCGGATTTGTATATCGGAACCTTGTTAAAAACCTTGGTTTCGAGTAAACCTAGTGGTAGGTTTTTAGAATTAGGTACTGGTATTGGGTTATCGTTAGCGTGGATGATAGATGGTATGGATGCCACCTCTCGTTTAACCACCATTGATAATGACCCAAAATTGATTGCCATTGCCAAAGAATATTTTGGCGGGAACAAAATGGTTGATATTATTTGTGAAGATGGAACAAAGTGGATTACTGATTATGAAGGAGAACGATTCGATTTAGTTTTTGCAGATGCCTGGCCAGGAAAATATAGTGAAATAGATATGCTTTTAAAGCAAATTAAGGTAGGAGGTTTTTACGTCATTGACGATATGACCACGCAACCTAATTGGCCTGAAGGTCATGAAAAAAACGTAGTAACGCTTGTTTCTTATTTGGAAGAAAGAAAAGATTTCAGTTTAACAAAAATGAACTGGTCAACAGGAGTAATACTAGCGGTTAGAATAAAATAAATATTATGGAAAAACAGTGGTTTACGATATCGGTTTACTCCGAAAATAATGTAGGGTTACTCAATAGAATATCAGGGATTTTTTTAAAGCGTCACATTAATATTGAAAGCTTAAACGTCTCAAATTCAGAAATTGATGAAGTTTCTAAGTTTACTATTGTAGTTAATACTACGGAAACCTGGGTACACAATATTGTGGGACAAATTGAAAAGCAAATAGAAGTTATCAAGGCATTTTACCACACCGATGATGAGACGATTTACCAAGAGTCTGCTTTGTTCAAAATCAAATCTGCCCTGTTGTTCGATGAAAGACAGATTCAAAATATAATTAAGGACAGTAATTCTCAAATAGTAACGGTAGCTAGAGAGTTTTTTGTTTTGGCCAAGTCCGGTAGAAGACATGAAATTGATGAAATGCACGAACAGTTAAAGCCTTTCGGAATTATGCAATTTGTGCGATCGGGTCGTATTTCGGTTTCCAAAGATGAGATGCAGATTTCTGCAATGCTCAAAGAGTTCCAATCCAAAGTTTAATAAATCTAATAAAATCATCCTGTAAAAAGGAAGCAACATTAAAATAATAATCAATGGCAAATTACTTTAACACACTATCATTACGAGACAAACTGACTCAACTAGGTAAATGTAGGTTCATGGAATCAAGTGAATTCGCAGATGGTGTCAGCGTTTTAAAAGGAAAGAAAATTGTAATCGTTGGTTGCGGGGCACAAGGACTAAATCAAGGTTTGAACATGCGTGATTCTGGGCTGGATATTGCCTATACCC
>CAYGUO010000240.1:0-3777 GCA_964353095.1 uncultured Flavobacteriaceae bacterium
CTAGGTGAAGTGTTTGACTGGTCAGTTCTTTCTTTTTATGGGCAATTTCTTGTTTGTAGATTTCATCTTGTTTCTCGCGCGCGATCTTATTCTTTTTGATCCGCTGTCGGAATCCAAATACCAATAGTCCTGAGAGGGCTAGAGCGGAGGTCATGCCTCCTGCGTAAAGCCCTTTTTGAAGTTTGTCGGCCCTGCCTTTCTCATTTAAAGTTTTAATTTCTTCCGCTTGAAGGGCTATTTCGACTTCCTTTTTTTCTGTCTTGTACTGGATATCAAGCTCATTAATTTGTTCAATTTTTTCTTTCTTGAAGACAGAATCGTATTTCTGAAAATGGGTTTCTCTGTTTTCATAAGCCCTTTTATACTGGCCGAGGGCAGCATATGCCTCTGAAATATTTAAATAATCACCGACGTTTCTGGTATTTGTTCCTGTTTGTTCTGAAATTCGGGTCGCTTCCAAGAAATATTCAAGCGCACTTGAATATTTTTGTTCCTTCATGCTAATTTTGCCCAAATTTCTAGTGGTTAGCCCAACCATTTGTGGTTCCCCAAATTCGCGACTAACTTTGAGGGATTTTTCGTAAAACTCTTTGGATAATTTGAGACTGTCTAAATCGAAATAGAGGGAGCCTATAGAGTTAAGGCCTTTGGCGATATATCTCTTATCATCTATACTATCCCAATGCCTTAATACCATTTTATATTGAATCAGTGCCTTATCATATTCTTTTGCATCTTGGTAATTACTTGCCAAATTGCCACGCATCATTTGAAGCGGACGTGTTAAACCTTCTTCTAAACATATTTGCTCTGCTTTAAGGTAGTACTCTGTGGAGGTTTCTAAATTACCAAGTTCCCATTGCAATACGCCGAGGTTCGCATAACTGGCCATAAGCTGGAATCCGGTAATTTTTAGCTCTTCTTTTAGCTTTAAAGATTTCATATGGCTTGCACTAGCTTTTTCTAATTTACCAAGGTATTTTTGGACTATTCCAAGATAGTTTAGGTTTTTACTTAAAGGTTCTTTAAGTTTTAATTCCTCATATATGGCAGCCGATTTCAAAAGAGATTTTTCAGAAAGGGTGTAGTCGGTGACATTGTAATAGTAAATTCCTTCAGCCATAACAGATTGCGCAAGAAAAGCTCTTGGCATTTCAGAATTTGATTCATTCAAAAGAGTATCGAGATACATTTTTGCCTCCTTGGTACTATCTCGAACGAACAGATTGAAAATTTCATAAATGGAATTTAACCTAACTGTATCTTGTTGTGTTGGAAGTATCCGTTTAATACTATCAATTTTCTGCTCATTTTGGCAAAAAACAGTGGTAACGCAAAAAAGTAAAAGAATGGTTAGGTTTTTCATAAGGCTCTAATGTTTAATTTATTAAGAACAAGGTAGCCAAAATATGTGTGCAATCGATTTGGTGTTGAAGAGGTTAAGAAACTGTTGTCCATAGTAAGTCCATGCTATTTTGATTCGTAAAATGATTTTAAACTGTTGTTAGGTTTTGATTTTATTGGGTTAATAGGATTTTTGTGTTTTTATAAAAAAGTAATTGTCCATGAGTTATTCTGTTAAAATCCATACCACCTGTCCATACTTTGTCCATGCCCAAAATTAGTTGAGGGCTTGTTTTGCATCTAGTTTCGCTGTGTTGAATCTTTATAAACCAAAGAAATTATGAAAACAAAACAAACGATTTTAAAGTATGTATTCGTCATGGGGCTTGGCCTTCTGTTAAGTGTGGGTTGTAGCTCCGATGATTCTGTAAATCTGCCTGAACTACCAGAAGAAGGTGAGTTTATTGAAGGAGATGGTATTAGTGAAGATGAATTAGAAACCTTTATGGGCGAGATAGGTATATTGTTGGATGCTCGCCCTTATATTCGAAAGGGTCAACCCATTACTAAATTAAGAGTTACGCCAACTGATAGCGATTACTTTGAGCCAATGGTATTAGAGGTAGACCCATTTACCAATTATGTTAGTTTTAAGCTTGGCTTAGAAAATCTGTCTAGCGAAGCAGAAAACGCCTTAAGAAATGGTATTAATTTAGAGGTCGATCTACTCGATGAAAACGACAATGAACTTTTCAAAGAAATTTTGGAAAATACCTTGTTTACAGAAAATGGCAGCGATGTAGAATTACGTGGGGATGGCGTTGAGGATCTAAATACAGAGGTTCATTTAAACCCAGACACGCCCTATTTTTTACAATTGGTAACTGATGACGGCCAAATAGAGTCTAAGGCATTGGACAATGCCCTATATACAGCTACCGGTCCTACTATTGCTACAATTGACGCTGGATGCTTAAATGATTTTGCAAAATATTCAAGCTACCCTTCCAGGAGTTCAGAAACTGATTTTTCCAGTAATAACACTACACAGCAGTTTTATTTTCAAAAACATGAAGATGAAAGTGAAGAGAACATATACAGTATAATTTCCCGAGACACGGATACCTATTTGGCTATTGAAGTTCGAGGACTGTTAAAGGAGGTTTATACCTCAGAGGTAAGAAGAACAAACAATTATAAGACATTAGGCGACGCATTCAAATTTCAAATACGAAAAGAAAATGGTACATATCAACTTGCTATCTATAAGGAACCAAATCCTTTAAGTTTTATCACCAAAACCCGAAGCTGCAATTTGGGTCAGGACCTTTCGACTACTACACTAAGCACCCCAATAATAGGAAGTAGCACAGGTCAAAATTTTAGATTTGCTACTACAGATGTTGAGTATGAGGCTCAAAGCATAGAAACTTGGTATGGGCAACCTATATTGCCAGCTGCTGAAAATTCATTTAAGGTCAATAGTACGCTTACCAATTGTACATCTGCAGTAATCTCACAAGACGTAGGTGTCGACCTAACGGAAACGAAGACGATGTCCGTTTCTTGGCAAGAGACGATAGGCTTTACAGCAGGGGCTACATTAACAACCGAAGTAACGGTAGGTGCAGAAGCTGGAGTTTCCTTCTTTGGAAATGGAGGTAAGGTTTCAGGCGAGGTTAGTGTAGCATTGGAATTATCCGTAGAAATGTCAAAATCGGCCACCAAAGCGGAAGAAAGGACAACAGAAACAGGAAGCACTATTTTTACGAAACGAGTGGTACCTGTTAATCCAGGAAAACAAGTGCTAGTCTACGACGCAGTGCAAACCTATCCGGCTATTAGGGTTCCTTTTGTACAACGAATTAAGATAACTGGGCGTAATTCAGACCAAGTTGCCCTAACAGGAGAGGAATTAGCTACCCAAAGTGCTTTTGGAGGCTTTACAGGCACTATTACCGAAATTGGTACTAATTCTATAGAAATAACGGTACGAGGGATGACCACCTTCGATAATACAGCGGAAATTCAACTCGAAGCGAGTGAAACCGATGCCGATTGTAATTAAAGGTATTTTTTAAAAACGCAGTCGGCATCTAAAGTTGGTAGATTCAACAACTTGATGTCGGCTGTTATTTTACAAGCTTTTAATAAAACCATCAAAATCAAGATCTTTATCAATATTTAATTTTTGTTTTAGTCTATATTTTGAGGTGTGTATACTTGATGGTAACACATTAAGGATATTCGCAATCTCATTATTATTGAGGCCCATTTTTACATAGGAGGCCAAACGCAATTCTTTATCTGTAATTTTTTCTGTGATAGCCTTTAATTTTTCTTCAAAATCTTGGTGTACCTCAGAGAAGTACGATTTAAAGACCTCCCAATCTTTATCTGCTGCATTCTGCTTTTTTAAGAGCATTACAATTC
>CAYGUO010000241.1:0-3766 GCA_964353095.1 uncultured Flavobacteriaceae bacterium
TTAGCTACGTATTGTTGTCTTTTTTATTCGCGGCACCTTTTGTAAAAATAAATGAACAGATAGATAATACTAGAAGGATAAAAAATTGAAGTGCATTTTGGCGAGTGTTAACGATTTTTGTTATCCTTTCACCTAAGACCTTTCCTGTTATTTTTGGATGTGACTTTCCATCACTAGAATATATATGTTTGAATCGTACACCTTCACCAGGATCAAAGTACTTCCAGTTCAATATTAATGAGTCTCCAAAAACCTCTAATTTAAAGTTATTATTTACAGAAGATTTTTCCTCTAAAATTTTATAATCTATTAGGTTAGAGTTTTTAGAGAAAACCAGTCCCAATGGAACTCTAATATCGGATTTTGCTATAGTTTCATTTCCAGCATTCCAAATCACTATTTCTTGGGTGTAAATATTTTTATTTATCTCAGTAGAGTCTTTATTCAAAAGAATGAAATTGTTTTCGGTTTGATTTTGATTGTATATCAAAATCGTAGGGGATGAAGTCCAAACTGGTCTTCTTTCTTTTCGATTTGAAAGATGAGAATAAACCGCAAATATCAAAGCGACCACTGTGATGATATTTGGTAATGTGAAATACTTTTTCATTTCTTTTTTCTTAAGGATATTAGAATTCCCCAATTAGATGTATATCGACCAATTCCAAGCCATCATCAATCAAATGTCCAACATTTGGATTGTTTTGCTTTACAACTTCTAAATGCTTTAGAATATTTGTTGCCAAATTGGTTTCATTGGTCGATTTTGCCAATTCATATAATTCTACTGAGAGTAACCAATCCTTTGGAAATTTCTCACTGATTTCTTGAAACACCTTATTTCTTGAAATCGTGGTGTTCACACCATTTCTATAATCCCTAACCTGTTTGTAGTATTGCTCCAATAGTATGCGTTCCGCCTTTTTTTTTGACCTAACCGTAGTTTCTGAGAGCTCATGGCTTATTAAATCAAAACTCTTTAAATCAGCAGGGCCATTATAGGCCGAAGTGATTTTTTCACCAACGGCCATGTGGTACAATCCCCATTCGGGAAGAAACAATACGGAGTCGTCATGGGTCACTTTGCATTTATCAAAGGTGATCAATACAATCTCCCCTTTTAAATTTCGGGTACCGGTAATAATCTCTCCACTTACGATAACCCCACCTTCAAATTCAAGGGTGATTTGTTCTCCTTCAAAAATATTATAGGCCTTTAAGTCTCTTGGGCCCATATCTTCAATAGCAAGGTTAATACCCTTTAACTTACCAACAGGCGAGCCAAAACCATCTTTGTGTTCGTTAATACTATGTCCTACCAATTCTTTTTCTCGATATGCCAATGCTGTCGGTCCAAAGGTTCTCAAGTAAATGGGTTTGCCGTCATGTTCTATGATATGATTGAAAACACCGGAAATTTGGAGGCCCGTGCTTAGTTCAACAGTGCCTAATGCCTTGGATTTTACAAGTTTTTTAATTCCTTTTAATCCGCCGGTGCGAAGGCCCATAGTATTCGCAAAATCCTCTAAAACCTGACTTAAATGGGCAAAATCTGGAGTTACAAAAAGCTGGGGCTGTGGTTTGGTAATATCAAATGATATTTTTGCGGCTTCAAGGGTGTAAGGTTGCTTTACCACATCATTGGTCATACACCATGCACTTTCGCCAATGGAAGACAACAATCCGGCACCATAAATTTTTGGCTTGTCCACGGCACCTATTAAACCATATTCAACGGTCCACCAGTGTAGGTTACGAATAAAAGCCATTTCACTGGGTTCGCCCATGTGTTCTTGTAAATGTTCAATATGTTTTTCTGCTTTTTCGATTTCATCAATAGGAGTGCCTTCAGCTTCTTTGATTATAGAAAGGTGGCGAACAGCTTCATAAAGCTCATAATCTTTAGCGCTTGAAATGGCTTTACAGCCTATTTCACCAAAACGCCTTAGGTATTCTGCATACTCAGGGTTGGCGATAATAGGGGCGTGTCCCGCACCTTCGTGAATGATGTCTGGTGCTGGGGTGTATTCTATATTCTCCAATTGTCTAATATCGGAAGCAATGACCAATACGTTATACGCTTGAAATTCCATAAAAGCGGAAGGCGGAATAAAACCATCTACTGCCACGGCCGCCCAGCCAATTTCTTTTAAGATTCGGTTCATTCCGTACATATTGGGAATATTATCTATAGAGATGCCTGTTTTTTGAAGTCCTTCTGCATACGATTTATGTGCTACACTACTTAGGTAGTCTATGTTTTTACGCATGACATAACGCCAAACAGCTTGGTCAATAGCGGTATAATCCTCATAATTTTGAGGTTTTATATACTGTTTTAGATGCACGGGTAATTTATCTAAAATGGGGTTGCTTTGATAGGTTTCTTCTTGCATACAAGATTATTTTTTAAGTAGGACCTTATTGCCTTTGGCATCAAAAATTGATTTCATTGAAAAGGCGTTTGGCGAATCTCCATTTGCTTCCAATGCTTCTAGTTTTTCTTTTGCCATTTCAAGAGTGGGCAATTCCCCTTCTGGCAACCACCACATAACGAATTGTGAGGGGCCTTTCATATCAAACCATTTCTTTTTATTCCTAAAAAAATAGGAATGCACCGTGCCGTAAACAAAATTTTTTAACGCATCCAAATCTTCCCAGACACTAATATTTACGGCTATCATTTCATCTTTAAAAGGCGATTCTATATAACTGGCAGACCTGCCTTCGTCATCTTTTAGACGCCAAATAAAGCCATTGCTTTCTTCAGCCAGTTTGTTCACAGGTTCTAAAAAATCAACAAATTCTTTCATCACGGGCTGGTCTAAGCTTGCCTTAAATCGTGCAATATTTGCTTGTGCCAGATGATGCTTCATTGTTACTTATTTCTAATAAAGATAAAATATTAGTATTAAAGTATTTTAAAAAAGAAAAAATAAAGAAGATATTCCTTTATTGTGTTATTTAAATAGGAATAAAAACTATTTTTATTGAAATCTTGTTAAGAAAAAGGAATGTTAGCGAATTTAGATACTATAGACAGGGCTATTTTGAAAATCTTGGAAAAAGATGGTAAGACCATTGCGAAAAGTATTGCACAAGAGCTGGGTATGACCAAGACGCCTATTTATGAGCGAATAAAAAGGTTGGAGCACGAAGGGTATATCAAAAAATATACTGCCATAGTGAATAAAGAAAAGGTAGAAAGTAGTATTACCGTTTTCAGCTTTGTTTCGCTAGAGGCACAAAAAGGGCATCTGATGGATGATTTTCTTAAAATGGTCAATGCGTTTCCTGAGGTGGTAGAATGCTTTGTTGTTGGGGGTGAATTTGATTTTCTGCTTAAAGTGATCGTCAAGAATTTGGATGCCTATTATGATTTTGCAAAAACCCAAATTGCAACAGTGCCTAATATCGGAACGGTAAAAAGTGCTTTTGTATTGAAAGAGGTGAAAGATGAAACAGCTTTTCCGCTCTTATAACAAGACATAAAAAAACGAAGTAATTACCACTACCAGCAACAAACACTTAAACAGGTATGGTAACTACTTCGCTATTATTTTTTATTTTCCAGCTATTGCAGGCGGATATGCTTCTAATATTTCCGAAACGAACTTTTTAATACGTTCTTCTTTCTTTTCAATGTTTTTGGTATTGTTCAAGGTGCCAACGCCACGACCTTGCCATACCAATTCCTTGTTTTTGGTATCGATAAGGTCAATGAACAAAGAGCCTTCCGTTCTTGTGGAAACATCAGGGCCAAAGC
>CAYGUO010000242.1:0-3710 GCA_964353095.1 uncultured Flavobacteriaceae bacterium
GTTCAGGTACTTTAAGGCTTATGGGGGTTATCAATACTACTCAATTTTTGAATGACCCTATCCTACAAGAAAATATATTCAAAATGAATATTGCGAGAAACAAATGGATTCTTAGAAGGGAGATTGAAACATTTGTTGGAAAAAAGATGAAAGGTATTGTTATTTCAGAATCAGGAATTGTAGCGGCAGCGCACCTTGCTGGACCAGGAAATGTTCAGAAATTTCTTCACTCTTATGGAAGGTTTGATATTGCAGATTCTTACGGAACTTCTTTAAAATATTATATGAAAAGATTTTCAGGATTTGATATTTCTTCAGTAACCCCAAAGCGAAACCCAAAAGTAAAGTCTTAAGAAACACCTGTAGTATTAGGTTCTATTTTTATTGTGGTTAACCGGCCTGAATAATAAAAATAGTAGGTCTTTTATGTAAATCAATGGTTGAGCTCTTCCAGTTAGCAATTGGTTTTGTTGAAATAAATTCTGAAGGCAGGGTAATATCAGAGGCTATACAAAGTAGTGTGTTTGTATGCAGTGTTTTGGTGAACTCATCTAATAATTTATTGTTCCGGTAAGGCGTTTCAATAAATACTTGAGATTGATTGTTTTCTTTTGAAAGCTTCTCAAACCGTTTAATGGCACTTTTGCGTTCACCATTGTCAATGGGCAGGTAGCCATTAAAAGCGAAGCTTTGCCCATTCATACCGCTTGCCATCATAGCTAAGAGTATGGATGATGGCCCCACTAGTGGTACTACTTTAATATTTTTTTCATGTGCTATTTTAACGACTTCGGCACCAGGGTCAGCTATACCAGGGCATCCGGCCTCGGACAAAAGACCAATATCAAAACCATTTAAACATGGATTAAGATAGCTTGGTATTTCTGCCTGTTCGGTAAATTTATTTAAGTGTTCAAAGTGTAAATTGGGTTGCGATTTACTGGCATTGATACTTTTTATAAATCGCCTAGCTGTTTTTTCATTTTCAACAATGTAATGGTCAATATTCTCAATTGTTCTTTTAATTGAAATGGGTAAAACCTCTAAGGGTGCATTATCACCAAGAGTAGTGGGTATAAGATAAAGTACACCTTTTTGTGTTTTTAAATCTTTCATTTTACTGATGCTTTATTTTTTGCATGATGGCATCGCAGGCAAGATTAATCATTTGGAACACATTTTCAAAACCATCGTCACCTCCGTAGTAGGGGTCGGGTACTTCATTCAAACCTAAGGAAACCTCTTCAAGTAATAATTTTACCTTTTTTTGATCGCTTTCATTTCTTGATTGCATTAAAATATCGGCATAATTACTTTTATCCATGGTATAAATAATATCAAACGCATCAAAATCAGAAGGGGTAAATTTTCGGCATTGTTGCTGGCTAATATCAATACCATTTTTTTTAGCGACAGCTATAGAGCGAGAATCTGGTGGTTTCCCAATATGGTAACCTGCCGTGCCTGCTGAATCTACTTGAATAAATGAAGCGCTGGTCTTTGAACGCAATATACCCTCTGCTAATGGAGACCTGCAGATATTACCTAGGCACACCATTAAAACTTTGGTCATTTAAGAAAAATTAAGTGAATTTTTTACTAAGATCTTCAATATACTTTCTAAACTGTTTATCAGTTTCCGCAAGGTTGTCAACAGTTTTACATGCATGGAGTACAGTGGCATGATCACGTTTTCCAATTTGTGAACCAATACTTGCTAAAGAAGCTTTGGTGAATTTTTTTGCAAAAAACATTGCTAATTGTCTAGCTTGAACAATATGTCGCTTGCGTGTTTTTGATTGTAATGTTGCCACATCCATTTCAAAGTAGTCAGAAACTACTTTCTGGATATAATCGATAGAAACTTCTCTCTTAGTGTTCTTTACAAATTTTTCAACTACCTGTTGCGCTAACTCTAAGGTAATTTCTCTTTTATTAAAGGATGATTGCGCAATTAACGAGATGATTGCACCTTCAAGCTCTCTAATATTGGTTTTAATATGTTTGGCAACGTGTTCAATAATTTCTTCAGGCATTTCAACACCATCACGATATAGCTTGTTCTTTAA
Source organism: uncultured Flavobacteriaceae bacterium (assembly GCA_964353095.1). Classification (GTDB taxonomy): domain Bacteria; phylum Bacteroidota; class Bacteroidia; order Flavobacteriales; family Flavobacteriaceae; genus Croceitalea. The sequence goes on from CAYGUO010000242.1 coordinate 2,070, forward strand.
AATCGAAATTCTAGTTTCGTAATCAGGTGTTTGTAACTCTGCTGAAAGACCCCATTTAAAGCGTGAAAGCAAACGCTGCTCTATGTCTTGCATATCTACAGGTGCTTTATCAGAGGTGAGAATGACTTGTTTTCCATTCTGATGTAAATGATTGAAAATATGGAAAAATACATCTTGTGTACCTGATTTACCGGATAAGAACTGGACGTCGTCAATAATCAAAACATCAATGAGCTGATAAAAATGAATGAAATCGTTACGGGTATTTTTCTTAACCGATTCAATATACTGCTGCGTGAATTTTTCAGCAGATATGTATAAAACGGTACGTTCAGGGTATTTGTCTTTTATTTCAACACCAATAGCATGTGCTAGATGCGTTTTACCCAATCCGACACCACCAAAAATTAATAAAGGATTGAAAGAAGTGCCTCCAGGTTTATTGGCAACTGCCATACCTGCAGACCTCGCCAATCTATTGGAATCTCCTTCCAAGAAATTGTCAAAATTATAATTTGGATTAAGTTGTGATTCAATTTTTATATTGCGAATACCAGGGATAACAAAAGGATTCTTTAACTGCGGATTTTTTGAGGTGATAGGCACGTCTAACTCTTGAGGAGCCATGGTTGATCTATTACTACTAGGAATTTTTTCAGTAAACGGCTCATTATTCCCGTACTTATTTTCCATTTTAATGATGTACACCAATTTTGCGTTTGCGCCCAATTCTTTCCTTAACGCGACTTTCAACAGCTTTACATAGTGCTCTTCAAGCCATTCGTAAAAAAACTTACTGGGTACTTGTATGCTTAAAGCGTTGTCTTGGAGCCGAACAGGTTTGATTGGTAAAAACCAAGTTTTGAATGCCTGCGGTTGGATATTATCCTCGATAAAAGCCAAACAATTATTCCATACGGAAGTTGCAGTAACACTCATTTAAGTTTCCTTTGCTTATTGGTTAGTAATATTGCTTAATTTTATATAACAGATGGTATGAAAAACCGATGTTATTGGAGCGACAAATATGTGAACAAAAAACCTAAAAAAAAAATCAATCAGCCATTGAATTTTAATTTTTTTTTCTCATGCCAGCTCAGTAAAAACGAAGCCTATAAATATATACTTTTTCATTAAATAATATGACTTCTCACAAATTTTCTTTTAGGGTTAGATATAGTGAAACCGACCAAATGGGTGTTGTCTATCATGGAAATTATGCCCAGTACTTGGAGATGGGTAGGGTAGAGTGGCTTCGCGGTTTGGGAGTTACGTATAAAAGCATGGAAGATGACGGAATTATCTTACCAGTAATTCACCTACAAATAGATTACAAAAAATCTGCTATGTATGATGAGCTTCTTACAGTCGAAACAAACCTAAAAAAGAAGCCTTTGGTAAAAATAGAATTCGATTATAAAATCTATCGTGAAAATGGAGAATTGCTCTCAGAAGCAAATACGATTTTAGCATTTATGGATAAAGTGTCAAATAGACCGATAAAGTGTCCTGATTATATTCTAAAAAAACTGGATTGATTTATTTTTTGGTAACTGAAATGTATTGTAGTTTATCCAGCAGCTGAAAAATATTTTCCCCCTTTTGTTTTCTGCAGTTTATTTCAAATTCACAATCCAATTC
>CAYGUO010000243.1:0-3660 GCA_964353095.1 uncultured Flavobacteriaceae bacterium
GTTTTTAATTGAAGACCAACTTTAATACCTGATGAATCTGGTTTTGACACCTCTTCTGTGGAACCGGGTAAAAAGGTGTATAGGTCTTTGATCTCATTTGAAAAATATTCATCACCCAAGGTCCACATAATTTTTTGGCTGTTATTTGACCAATGAAGATTGATTCCGGCATCTTTGGAAATTTGCGAAATAGGGACAAATTTGGAGGTGTTATCCAAATCGATTTCTTTGCCATTTAAGACCAAAGGGGCGATATAGGCTTGGTGTAAATTAGTGAAAGCAATCCATTTGTTATCTGGACTGGGCACCAAGCGATTGGCATATTTAGATTTTACGTGCGTCCGTTCCTCTTTACCATTGAGGTCGACTGATTTTAAACTCTTGGTCAAATTACCAAAATATGTACCTCCGGTTTGATAGAAAATTCGATCTCCGTCTTTGGTAAATAGCGGATATTCTCCTTCAGGGGACACCCATTTTTGATCGGAACCATTGGTATTCATGGTATAAATACCTGTGTTTTTTGAAAAGGTTAGACCTTGGTCATTGTTGCCACCTTCTTTACGATACGTAATTGCTGTTCCAGAAGGATTAAAGCTTGGGGTGCGGTAAATACCTTTTTCTGTGCTGAGGGTCGTAATTGGTCCACCTGATGCGGACATTTTATGAATAGCACCTAAATTTTTGTCGTTCCAAGTCACAAAAACCAATTCTTTTCCGTCAGGTGAAAAGGAAGGCTCTGCTTCTAGATCAGTAATGGTAGTTAATCGTTTTGGCTTTCCATTAGGTAGCTTTTTACTCCATAAGTGCCCTACGGCAGTAAATACCATAGTTTTTCCATCGGGCGAAGTTACGGCATGCCTTATGACTTTGGCATTAAAAGTATCAGGAGCAACGGGAGAATTGAAATGGACACGCTCTGCTATTTTAATGGTGTTTTCTACCTGAAACGGGATATTGGTAAGGGCTAAAGAACCCACGTCAATTTTGTGAATCTTACCTCCGCTCCAAAATATAATGGCAGTATCATCTGGTGTCCAATTAAAATTAGGATACACTCCAAAAATAGCCCAAGCCTCTTGTTGGTCTTTGCTCAAACCATCGTATAAGGGCCACTCTTCGCCAGTTTTCAAATCATGAATAAAAAGTACTGTTTTAGTACGGATTCGTTTAATAAATGCTAGTTTTTTACCATCCCTAGAAAGCTGAGGTCTAGCTGCTCCGCCAGGGCCGCCAGTTATGGTAATGGTTTTACCTGTTTCAAAATCATATCGTTTAATCACATAAATTTGACTGTTTGGGTCCATATTATATTGAAAATACCCTCCAGGGTAAACATCTTCGCTGTAATACAGGTATTTGCCATCTGGGGAAATGCAGGGTTCATTCACGTTTTGCTGGTCATTTTTTCGCTTGGTCAATTGTAGTCCTGACCCTCCGGTAATATGATATTGCCACATTTCACCAGCACCCAAAGAACGTTGTGACGTAAAATGTTTTCGTCCAACTAAGTAATTCCCATCCGGCATCCAGTAGGCGTTGTTCAATAAACGAAAACTTTCTTTGGTTACTTGTTTGGCATCGGTCCCATCTGTTTTCATTACCCAAATATTATCGCCACCACCCGCATCAGAGGTAAAAGAAATGTGCTTGCCATCTGGGCTAAAACGTGGTTGTACTTCAAAGGGAATTCCACTTCGTAACGCGGTTGCTTTTCCTCCGTTAATGGGCATGCTATAAATATCACCAAGTAGATCAAAGACAAGGGTTTTTCCATCAGGACTCACATCAACATTCATCCATGTTCCTTCATCAGTACTCAGCGGATAATCCTGATATTTAAAAGCAGCACCAGGATTGGAAACGTCCCATTTTGGTTTCTCTTTATTTTTTTCTTCTTGAGCAAATAGTGGAATGGATGCTATAAGCACCAAAGTAATCAGTAGTTGTTTCATTTTCGGTTCAGTTGTTATGAATAAAAAGGGTTGAGAAAAAAGAAACGAGAATCAAGACCTTAGGGAATAAAGCTTTCCAAAATCCAATACCTCAAATCTAAAATCTCATCACTATATATTGGTCGACTAAAGATAGGGAAAAGCGAGTTTAGATTTGGATGCTTTTGTTTATTCGGATTGGTTATGATTACCTTTAATGCCAAAATACAGAGCATGCTTGAATTACGGCCTAGCTGTGAACATTGTCATAAACCCTTACCACCAGAGAGTGCTGAAGCGATGATATGTACTTATGAATGTACATTTTGCGTAGCATGCGTTGAGGCTTTGTTGGAAAATGTGTGCCCTAACTGTGGAGGTGGTTTTGAGAAGAGGCCAGTTCGACCAAAAAATGGGTTGGCAAAACACCCTGCTTCTAAAAAACAGGTTTACAAGCCTATTCATTTTGATAGTTTTAAAGAATTAAAAGAACAGTATAAAAACATAAAACCTGCTGACAGGTAAGCCAAAGATGAAAAAACCAAGTTGGATTTACCTTATTTTATTGATTTTAGCTGGAGAAGCTGTTTTTATTCTGCCATTTGTACTACCAAGAATATTTAGACCAACAGTTTTAGAGGTTTTTCAATTGGATAATGTACAATTGGGTCTTTGTTTTTCTATTTATGGTCTTGTTGCGGTACCTTCTTATCTACTTGGTGGACCATTAGCAGATAAGTTTCCACCTCGAAAACTAATTGCTATTGCCCTTTGGATGACCGCGCTAGGTGGATTGATATATACTACATATCCAAGTTTAGGAACATTACAAATACTTTATGGTTATTGGGGTTTTACCACTATATTTTTGTTTTGGGCGCCTATGATCAAGGCTACCCGAGTTTGGGGTGGTGATACGGCTCAAGGGAAAGCGTTTGGACTTTTAGATGGCGGTAGGGGACTTACGGGGTTTTTATTTGGCTTGTTAGGGGTTTTCATATTTTCCCTATTCTTAAGAGATGATGTAACAGAAGCATCGTTACTGGAGCGACAAGAAGCATTTACCTATGTTATCTATACTGCGGTGGTTATTATTTCCGTCATAGCCTTGTTGGTTTGGTTTTTCATGAAATCAAATGTTGACGAAAAAGAAATTTTGGTTGAGCGCATCACATTTTCACAAATTAAACAAGTGCTTAAGTTACCGTCGGTTTGGTTATTGATGATGATTATTTTATGTGCTTATGTAGGCTATAAAATAACGGATATTATTTCACAATTTGCTAATGAAGTAATGCTCTATGATCAGGTAAAATCAGCACAAGTGGGTGCTTTTTTACAGTTTTTAAGACCTGCAACAGGTATCGTGGTGGGCCTAATTGTTGATCGGTTCAAAATAACATTTTGGTTATTTCTAAGTCTGGTGCTTTGTGTTTTTGCCAGTGTCCTTTTTGCTTCTGGAATTATTGCGCCAACAACGACACTATTATTTTTTGTATCGGTTGTTCTTATCGCTATGGGTGTATATGCTGCAAGAGCTTTATATTTTGGCGTGATGCAAGAGGGTAAGATTCCGTTGGTTTTAACCGGTACGGCGGTTGGTTTAATTTCTTTGGTGGGGTATACTCCTGATATTTTCGCAGGCCCTGCCTATGGTTATTTTTTAGATACGTACCCTGGTGAAAAAGGCTACCAATATGTTTTTTGGATGTTAGCTTCTTTTTCT
>CAYGUO010000244.1:0-3633 GCA_964353095.1 uncultured Flavobacteriaceae bacterium
CACCAATGGCAACCGCCACCTAAACCAACTTTCATCATATCGTTCTTAGTCGAAAAATTACTGGTCAAATAACAAATTGATTTTAGCCCATTGCAACAGTAGTATAGTTTTAGCATCTTTTATTTCTCCATTCACCACTAATTGCAAAGCTTCATCAAAGGGCATTTCCAATACTTCAATGTTTTCCGTTTCATCTGCTGCACCGCCGCCAGCGCTTACTTTCATTTTATCTTCATAGGCTCCAATAAAGAAGTATAAAATTTCTGTTACAGAACCGGGGGACATGTAAGATTCAAACACTTTTTGAACCTTTTCAATTTTATAGCCGGTCTCTTCTTCTACTTCCATTTTAATGGTTTCTTCCGCATTACCTTTTTCTAAGATTCCCGCACAAGCCTCAATCATCATTCCGTCTTCATTTCCATTAATAAAAGTTGGCATCCGAAACTGCCTGGTGAGCAACACGTTATTATTATTCTTGTTGTACAACAGAATAACCGCTCCATTACCCCTATCGTATGCTTCCCTATGCTGTGTTTCCCACGTACCATCATCCTTTTGATACTCAAAAATATATTTGTTCAGGGTGTACCAGTTATCTGAAAGTAATATCTTTTTAATATTTCTTAGTTTGTTGTTCTTCAAAATTCTCGATTAAAACTTATAGGTTTAAAGTTACCGTTTTCAGTAACTTTTCTGGATACTTTGGTTAGGTTTTCAAGTCATAAGTGTTATTAGTATCTTTAAAACGACTACTTCAATCTATAATTCAATGACACGTAACATCACCTTGTTTGTATTAATTTTAGTTTTATTAATAGGATGTGAACCTGAAAATACTGCAAAAAAACTACCTAGAATCGCAATTGCCGGTATCGGTATTGAATCCAGTACTTTTTCGCCTGCAAGAACCCATGAAGACGCTTTTCACGCCAGGATTGGGGATTCCATTTTTAGCCGATATGCCTTTTTTAATGAGGACACTGATTTGAGAAAACGGGCAGAATGGATACCTACCTTACTAGGAAAAGCACTCCCAGGTGGTACCGTAACTAAGGAAGCATACGAGTCTATGGTGCAAAAAACGTTAGCCATGCTTAAAGAGAACGGGCCTTATGATGGGCTTTGGTTCGATATTCATGGTGCCATGAGCGTAGAGGGACTTGTAGATGCCGAAGGGGATTTGATACAGCGTATTCGGGAAGTTATCGGCACCGATGTTTTAATATCAACTTCAATGGATTTACATGGCAACGTGTCTGAAGAACTGGCCATGCATAGCGATTTGATAACCTGCTACAGAATGGCACCCCATGAAGATGCCCTAGAATCTAAAGAACGTTCTATCGTCAATTTGTTAGATCGCTTAGAAAATGGCAAAGGCAAACCTAGCTACAAAGCATGGGTACCGGTACCCGTGCTGTTACCGGGCGAAAAAACAAGTACACGAATTGAGCCTGGAAAAAGTATTTATGCACAAATACCCGCGATTACCGAGCAAGAAGGTATTATTGATGCAGCCATTTGGATAGGATATGCCTGGGCAGACGAACCCCGAAATCATGCAGCAATAATGGTCACCGGTGATGATAAAGAACAAGTAACCCAAGCTGCGGAGCAACTGGCACAAAGTTTCTGGGATGCACGCCATCAATTTGCATTTGTTGCACCAACAACGACATTTGAAGAAAGTCTACAATTGGCACTCAATAGTGACAAGCAACCCTTCATTATAAGCGATATGGGCGATAACCCAACAGCAGGCGGTGCCGGTGACGTTACTTGGACTTTAAGGGAAATCTTGGCAAAGGATGCGTTTAAGAATGATGAGGGACCCTCGTTGATATATGCTTCAATTCCTGGTCCTGAATTAATTGAAGAAGCCTTAAAAGCAGGTGTTGGAGCAACCATAAAAGCCAATGCAGGAGCATTGGTTGATAATCGATTTGCTCCTCCCCTAGAACTGGAAGGTGTAGTTACTGCTATTAAAGAAGGTGACCGTGATGCAGAAACAGAAGTGGTTGTCAAAATAGGTAGTGTATATGTCATTGTTACAAAAAAGAGAAAACCATATCACCATGAAAGTGATTTTACCGATTTAGGCTTAAACCCAAGAACAACGGATATTCTCATCGTAAAGATTGGATACTTGGTTCCAGAACTATATGATATGAGAGGTGGATGGATTATGGCGCTCACCCCTGGTGGAGTTGACCAAGACTTGGAACGTTTGGGCCATAAAAATATTAAGCGCCCTATGTTTCCTTTGGATGTTGATATGGCAGAACCTGATTTAAGTGCGAGATTGATACCTGCTTCTAGCGAATAAGACGATACCTGTTTTATCGTAGTGAAGCTATAAGGTGCCTTAAATATACTTTTTTATGAGTTTTAGCCTAGTGCTGCTTTACTGAAACTTAAAGATGGAAAAAATTCTATGGTATAACAGGGGTTACACTGATATCGCTTCATTAAGATAGCGCCTAAAAGGGAGCATTTCAAAATAGGCCTCCACTAGAAAATCTTCAAAATCAGCATCAAATACAAAATCGGTATGAAAATCTGTAGCCACGGCAAAGGTCTTGTTACGAAGTAGTTCAATATAACGATGATCACTTGAAAACCCCTTTGGCGCATTTCTCAAAGTTTCATCTTCATAAAGCGCACCAAACATTTTGACAAAAGAGTCCTTTTCTAAAATCTTTATCAGTTCTTCGCCATTATAATCGATAGCATCACGAATACTTCGAAGTCTTTTGGAGTCAGGTCTCCAAAGACCGCCTGCAAACATGCAACGCTCTATTCCGATTTCAAGATAAAAATCTCCAGTATTTGGACGTTTGTCAAATCCGGCACCAAAATGATCTTTGTAAATGGGTTTGTTCGGATGGAACATCAAATTATTATTGATTCGATTGATTCCCTTTTTACCAGGGGTATCATAATAGTCATCATCCAAAGTCGCTAATTTAGAATTCATTTTATCTAACCAAGCGATATAATCATCCCGAACTTCTTTATACCATTTGCGATTGGTATCCATCCATTCCTTATTGTTATTTTTTTGGAGTTGTTTGAGGAAGTTGATTTGGTTTTTGAAATTCATGATTGCGAGCTTTGTGAACGAAGTTAAGCAAAGGGAAGCAATCTGTTGAATGTATCTTGAATAGGAAATAATCTCTATTCGCCTTCATACCCACATTCAACAGATTGCCGCACTTTTTCTGGCTATCTGCCAGAAACGTTCGCAATTTCGTGTTCCTAAAACCCTCTATCACCGCCGACAATGTCACCCAATGTCCCTAATATGCTGCCTTCGCCTTTATCTTTTCCTCCTCTAGGTATTGAAGCTAAAACCCTGCCCGCCAATCGGCTGAATGGCAATGATTGCACAAAAACCGTTCCTGGCCCTCTTAAGGTTGCGAAGAAAAGGCCTTCACCACCAAAAACTGTATTTTTAATTCCGCCTACAAATTCAATATCATAATCTACCGTCTGGGAAAAGCCAACAATACAACCCGTATCTACCTTCAATACCTCACCGGCACCTAAGGTTTTCTTTGCTAAAGTACCGCCAGCATGAACAAAGGCAAGTCCGTCCCCTTCTAATTTTTGCATGATAAAACCTTCACC
>CAYGUO010000245.1:0-3631 GCA_964353095.1 uncultured Flavobacteriaceae bacterium
TCTTGTATAATCGGGAATCTGGAAAATATTAATCTAGTTATCCTATAGGAATATAATAATATTGATCTAGCGTCTAACGTCTAGTCTAAAATCTAATTTAATGCAAAGTTTTAGAACAGAAATAGAAAATCAGGTTGTTGAGAATGATATTCTCGAATTGGAACGTAAAATTCATGAATTTCAAGAAGGGAAATTAGATGAAGAAAAATTTCGAAGTCTTCGTTTAGCTCGAGGTGTTTATGGTCAGCGACAACAGGGCGTTCAGATGATTCGCATTAAACTACCTTACGGCAAGGTTACCTCTAAACAATTGAAACGTATTTGTGATGTATCTGATGAATATTCAACAGGACGATTACATATTACCACTCGTCAAGATATTCAGATTCATTATGTGGATTTAAATAGAACCCCAGAACTATGGGCAGAATTAGAAAAAGATGAAGTAACCCTGCGGGAAGCTTGTGGTAACACGGTTCGTAATGTAACTGCAAGTGAAACGGCAGGTATTGATGTAGACGAACCTTTTGATGTATCTCCATATGCAGATGCTTTGTTTCGATATTTTCTAAGGAATCCTTCTAGTCAAGAAATGGGAAGAAAATTCAAGGTTTCTTTTTCTGCCAGTGATGCCGATACAGGGCTTTCTTACATGCACGATTTGGGGTTTATCGCCAAAATACAACAAGGTGTTAAGGGTTTTAAAGTGATGTTAGGTGGAGGTTTGGGTTCTCAACCACGCCATGCAGATGTCTTATTTGATTTTTTGCCATCAGATAAAATTATTCCTTTAATGGATGGTGTAATTCGTGTTTTTGATAGATATGGCGAGCGTAAAAGCAGGGCCAAAGCTAGATTGAAATTTTTACTAAAAGATTTAGGTCTTGAAGGGTTTAAAAAATTATTGGCCCAAGAACAGAAAGCCGTTCCTTATACCTTAGTTCCTATCGATGCATTGTCCTATCCTAAAATAAAAGTAGAAAATGCTGCTATTCCCAAGGTTGAAATCACCAATAAAAAGGAATTTGAGAAATGGAAATTGACCAATATAGTACCGCAAAAACAGGGTGGTTTTGTAGCTATTGGTATTAAAGTTCTGTTGGGAGATTTTTATACTGATAAAGCAAGATTATTGGCTGATTTGGTTCAAAAATATGCTGCTGGAGAGTTACGATTATCACTTAGACAGAACATTTTGATTCCTTATGTAAAGGAGGAACTTATTCCATTTTTCTATACAGAATTAGAAAAATTGGGTTTTGTAGAAGCGGGATATAATAAAGCGCTTGATATTACTGCATGTCCTGGAACTGACACTTGTAACTTAGGTATTGCAAGTAGCACAGGGATTGCCGTAGAATTAGAGCGAATTATAAAAGCTGAATACCCGCAATATATTTCTAATTCAGATGTCGTAATTAAGATTAGTGGTTGTATGAACGCTTGCGGCCAGCATAATATGGCCAATATTGGTTTTCAAGGAATGTCTATAAGAACCAAAGATAAGCTAGTCGCTCCCGCCTTACAGGTGTTATTAGGAGGCGGTAATATTGGAAATGGTAAAGGAATTTTTGCAGATAAGGTTGTGAAAGTGCCAAGTAAAAGAGGTCCAGAAGCCCTTCGTTTAATTCTAGATGATTTTGATAAAAATGGAAATGGATTGTCTTATGCGGATTATTATAGAGAAAAAGGAGAACATTATTTCTATGATTTCCTAAAACCCCTTACTGATATTGAAACCCTAACTCAAGAAGATTTTATTGATTGGGGTAATAAAGAACGGTATGAAAAGGCAATAGGAATTGGAGAATGTGCTGGAGTAGTTATCGATTTAATAGCCACGCTACTTTATGAGAGTGAAGAAAAAATACAAAAGGCAGCGGAAACTTATAAGGAAGGAAAATGGGCAGCAAGCATTTACCATTCTTATGCTTCTATGGTAAATTCAGCAAAAGCTTTACTTACGGCTGAAAAAACAAAAGTTAATACACATGCTAGCATTATAAAGGATTTTGATAGAATTTTTGTGGAAACTGGTCGCCTAAAACTAGACAAAGTTTCCACCTTTCGGGGAGACGGAAGGGGGGCTTTTGAAACATTGGTGCTTCAATTAAATCAAAATGAACCTACGGAAGACTTTGCAAAAAGTTACTTATCTGATGCAAGAGCATATTTGGGTCAAGTTGAAGAATTCAGAAAACTAGAACTTCAACAGGTATAATATGGGACATTCAATAAACCGTCTGAGTAAAAATATTCCCCCTTTGGGGGCTAGAGGGCTACTTACGGTAGTTGGTGCGGGTCCGGGAGATAAAGATTTAATTACCTTAAAAGGAGTTAAGGCCTTACAATCTGCTGACGTTGTACTTTATGATGCTTTGGTAAATAAAGAACTTCTTGATTTTGCTGAAGATGTTGAGTTGATTTATGTTGGTAAAAGAAAAGGATGCTATAGCTATCAACAAGAGCAGATAAATGAACTCATTGTACAAAGAGGACAATTAGGTCAACATGTGGTTCGATTAAAAGGAGGTGATCCTTTTGTTTTTGGGCGTGGTGCAGAAGAAATGGAATATGCGGTAGAACATGGAATTGAAGTGGCAGTTGTGCCAGGTATTTCCTCATCACTTTCAGTTCCTGCAAATCAACATATTCCCGTGACCAAAAGAGGTTCTTCCGAAAGTTTTTGGGTGATTACAGGAACAACTAAAGCGCATAAATTATCAAAGGATATAGCTCTTGCAGCAAAGTCAAGCGCGACTGTAATTATTCTAATGGGAATGTCTAAGCTTGCGGAAATTATAGCCATATTTAAAGTAGAAGGGAAGTCAGGAACTCCAGTCGCTATTATTCAAGACGGTACTACAGAAAGAGAAAAAATAGGAATTGGCACTGTTGCTTCGATTGAATCCAAGGCAAGGGAGCAACAGCTGTCCAATCCTGCTATCATAGTTATTGGTGAAGTAGTTAATCATAGAGCCGAACTATTAGCAATAAGAAAGAGGCACCAACAAGAAAGCATTTTGATCTAATGGAAAGAAATAACCTTTACCCCATTTTTTTAAAAACGATGAACCTCCATATCCTAATAGTTGGTGGCGGTAATGTCGCGGAAGAAAAACTCACTTTTTTAACTAAATCTAGCCCAGATTCCCAGATCACTATGGTCTCGCCCATGTTCAGGGAAGCTACTTTAGAATTGGCAATGAAGTATAAAGTAGAAATAATAACTGATTTGTATAACGATAACTATTTAAAAGGGAAACATATAGTAATTGCAACTACAGATGTTCCAGAAGTAAATGTAAAAGTATACGAAGACTGCAGAAAGCTTGATAAATTAGTAAATGTTGCAGATAATCCGCCGTATTGTGATTTTTATATGGGAGGTATAGTAACTAAAGGGAATGTAAAAGTTGCCATCTCTACAAACGGAAAATCACCGACAACAGCTAAAAGATTACGTCAGTTTTTTGAAGAGGTAATACCTGAGGATATCAATAAAATGGTTGAAAATTTAAATCATTACAGAAAGACGATAAAGGGTGATTTTGAAGAAAAAGTGGACAAAATGAATGAAATAACAAGCCCCCTAGCCCCCAAAAGGGGAACAAATAAGTTGGTCGGAAAA
>CAYGUO010000246.1:0-3631 GCA_964353095.1 uncultured Flavobacteriaceae bacterium
GTCAGGTGTTGGATTTTTAACGTATCCAAATACGTTTACAAAAAGGTCAATCAGAAATTCGCCCTGATATTGTTCCTCTTTGGAATTCCGTATGTTTTCTTGAATGGTCGGATTATGGAAATGGCTTGTAAATCGCTCGTATGCTTCACTAACTTTTTCGGACTCCAATCCTTTTAAATATTTGTTTAGAACAGAGTTCTGAAATAAGCTCATATAATGACAAAATTTTAGTGGGGGAGTTAATGGTGAACCTAAAATAACTATTCCACAGCTAAGAAAAAATAGATATTTATAAATTAGGGTTTTGCCACAATAAAACTAGGGTTTAGGTGTAAAAACATGAGAAAGGCCTTACGGCTTTAGTCATATTCAATACTAACCTCGGCATAGTCCACCTTTTCAATAATAGCATCGTAATTGCTATCCACCGTTCGGCTATACAGGTCTTTGGTTACGGGGTGCATGCTGAGTTCGCCTTCCCATAAATCGTCTTCCAACACATGTTGTACATCACTCGCCGTATTACCATCATGCAACCAGGCGTCAATATCCGATTCTGCTATTAAAATCGGGCGGCGTTTTTTGTCGTTATGTACTTCCGCAAATTTTGGCGTAGCAGCCTTGGTCAACACCGTAAACGTCCACCGTTCGTCTGCCGTATAGGTGTAAATGCCCGCTAAATACAAGGGGTCGCCATCCGTTCTATGAAAATAAAAGGGCACTTTGTAGTCCTTGCCCTTTACCTTCACCTTGGTATTATGGGGTTCAAAAAAACCATCTATTGGGATCACACAACGCCGCTGTTCCCATGAATACCGATAAATAAAATGGTCAAACAATTTCTCTGATTTGGCATTGAGTCCCCCAAAGGTTTTTGGGTTTTTAAAATACTCCTTGTACTCGGCCTGTTTTTCACGTGCTGGTAGCAGTCCCCACATGGCCGGCACTAAATGGTTGGGGTGTTCCTGGGGTATCATCCACATGATAGGGTGGCTCCAACCATTGGCGTGGTAGTAAATGAGTTCTAAATCGGAGTCTTCGTTCTTTAAAACCGAGTCCAATTGTAATCTGCGCTGTAGCGCTTCTTTTTTTCGGGTTTGACGGGTACTGTAGCACATACTTTAAAAATACAAAACTAGTTTTTTATAGAAGTATTTCATGTTCAGTTCAGGTGGCGGTTTGAAAGGGGCATGATGTTTCGACTGCGCTCAACGTGACACGGAATGTTTTGTCATTCTGAACGGGCGCAGCGTAGTGAAGAATCCCACCTTAACTTGCTCACACAAACTAGCTCACGACTACCTGCTCACTCAGACGTGGGATGCTTCCTTCCTCAGCATGACAATAAGGAGGGTTCCGATTTTTTACCAACTATCAGTTCGAGTGCTTTTTTCCGAAGTGTAACGGAGGAACAAAAGTGTATCGAGAACCCTTCGACGACGCTCAGGACAGGCGCTTTGGAACACGAAAGCTTCTCGATACAAATTTTGCTCCCAAAAAAGGTCGCAAAATTCACTCGAAGTGACATTGGGCTTGTGATTTAAATTTTACCCGCTGTCAGTTTGAGTGATTCGCTTTCAGCTATCGCTTCATTGAAAACACTCGAAGTGACCTAAACGCTTTTGTTCCAAAGGAAGCAAGTGCCTATATTTATAACACAATCACGTTTCATGCTGCTATTACCCTTACAGAGCTTTCCTGATTTTAATATCTATAGTACACCTCTTTTGATATTGGTGCTACAGGGTTTGGTATTGGTCGTTTTACTCTACGCTCGTTTTGTAAAAAACCGCAATGTACCTGACTTGCTTCTGGCGGCCATTATGCTGATCATGTGTTACCATCGTACGACCTATACCATTGGTTTTATGAATTGGTACGATACCTACAGAAATACTAAAATCAACTATTTTTTGGTAAGTATGGAGCTGTTGACCGCACCGCTTATTTATTTTTATGTAAAAAGTGTGGTTTCCCCAGGTTTTAAGCTTGCTAAAAAACATCTGCTGCATGCCCTGCCTTGGCTGTTGTTTTTTAGTATTAAATTGGTGATTTATGTGTATGACGCGCAACAACCGGGTTTTGCCGATAACCAAAATGGCTATCTGGTCGAAAATTTTCAATGGCCGTATTTGAATCCGTTTATGTCGGTTTTTTCTTGGGGACAAATGCTGCTCTACCTTGCGTTTTCGTTTCAGTTGTATGTTAACTACAAAAAACAGATTCAGCAGTTTTTTTCGAATACGGGAAAGAAAGAACTCATCTGGATTCGCAATTTCCTATTCATTTATACGTTCATTTTTGTCTATGGTATCGTACAAGTTTTTGTCAATGAACTGATTATTGAAATGAGCTGGATACAAAAATGGTGGATTCAGTTTTTCTCTGCCCTTGCCATTCTCTACTTTGGGGTGAAAGGCTATTTTACCAATTTCAACTTTTTATCCGATTTTGAAAATCCTGAACAGCAGCAGAAGGGGAAATCCGTTTTGCAGCAGCCGGAACACAATTCGCAACTTTTAGAACGGAAAGAAGTCATTCGTAACCTTTTTGAAAAAGAAAAGATATTCTTAAACCCAGAACTGAACCTCAAACAACTCGCAGAAAAGACCGCATTGAATAGAGGTGAGATTTCTGAAGTCATCAATCTAGGTTTTGGCATGAATTTTAATGATTTTGTGAACCAATTTCGAATTACGGAGTTTCAAGAGCGTTTGAAAGGCGGGGCGCACGAGCAATTTTCTTTGGTGGGTATTGCCTTCGAGTGCGGATTTAACAGCAAAGCGACTTTTAACCGTGTCTTTAAAAAAGAAGTAAAATTGACCCCAACGGAATACCTAAATTCGCTAAAAAACTAGGGTCTCAAATCGTATGAGACGTCTCTTTTTTATTTAAGTCGTGCAACGGATACAGCTTTCTCAGATTTGTGTCAGTAATAATCTCTAAAAGAAACAATCATGAGAAAAACAATCATTTTTAGTATCGCAGTATTTTTTTCGGTTTTCAATTATGTGGCAGCACAGAAATCAAGTTTAGAAATAGAACCCAAAACAACTCTGGTATTTGATTATCCCAATTATGAAATGTATGCTTTGCAACTTAAAAACAATACCGGAAAAGGGATTGAAGTAAAAGTGCAGAACAAAGAAACGGGCGAATTTGTTCGCGGTTTTGGTTTAGGGCCATTGGGCAAAGTAGAAGTAATGGTAGAACAAGACAATCAATTGGTATTGACCAATTCCTCCTCAAAAATGGGTAAGGTCGTGGTAACGGTGCTTGATAAGAATGCCAAATGGCCAGCAAAGGTTACGTCAGCAAGCATAAGTTTTACGCTGATCAATAAGAGTGCGAAGCCTATTCCCTTAATCATACCGAACGTCATGAATCCGAATCTGTCCCCTTTTTCAACCAGCGGTGTTGATTTGAAAATAGGGCAAGAGCTGTTGTTTAAAAACAAGGGTAAAAGATATGTGCTTTTAACCGTTGATGAAACGATTAAAGAAGGGCAGCAAATTGATGTTGGGCAGTTATTGAAAGCACGTAAAAAGGAATTGGGGCTTAAATAGCTTAGTATTGTCAGTTCGAGTGCTTTTTTCCGAAGTGTAACGGAGGAACAAAAGTGTATCGAGAA
>CAYGUO010000247.1:0-3620 GCA_964353095.1 uncultured Flavobacteriaceae bacterium
GCATAAGGCAAAACCAATAGAAAAGTGTTGAAAAGTTATACTTCTTTTTGCGCTGAAAGCTGTTTTATTTTTATACCCAATGCCGCAAAAAGCAGCGTCATGAAAGGACTTAGCCAATTGAACATTGCATAAATAAAATACTCTGCAACACTTACACCAAGAACGCCACTATGATAAGCACCACAGGTATTCCAAGGCACTAAGACAGAGGTTACCGTACCTGAATCTTCTAAGGTTCTACTTAAGTTTTCTGGTGCCAGCCCTCTTTCGGCATAGGCTTTTGAGAACATTTTACCTGGAACCACAATGGCAAGATATTGGTCGGATGCGGTAACGTTTAAAGCTAAACAACTTCCTACGGTACTTGCAAACAAACCAAAGGTGGTCTTTGCCATGGCCAACAAAGACTTGGTGATTCGTTCCAAAGCCCCTATACCATCCATAATACCTCCAAAAACCATGGCACATACAATTAACCAAATCGTACCGAGCATTCCTGACATTCCACCAGAGGAAAACAAATCGTTTAAAGCGGGGTCAGACGTTTCTATTGAAGTAGCTATGGTGATAGCATTTAAAATTCCTTTATAACTTGATTCAAAGTCAAGACTTGTACCACCGCCAATAGTGGTGATGATATCCGGTTGAAAAATAAGCGCAAAAACTGCACCTAAAAGTGTACCGATTAAAAGTGCCAACAGGGGAGGAGCCTTTTTAACAATCATAAAAATTACGGCCAACGGAACCAAAAACAACCATCCGTTGATATTAAAAGTAGCATCGATGGTACTTAAAATGGCTTCGGTGTCAGCCACACCTGAGGTGTCAATCGTAAATCCGAGGATTATAAAAAACAATAAGGTGACCGTAATGGTAGGAATCGTGGTCCAGGTCATATACCGTATATGCGAAAACAACTCACCACCCGCCATTGCTGGTGCTAAGTTTGTGGTATCGCTAAGCGGGGATAATTTGTCTCCAAAATAAGCTCCTGATAGCACAGCACCTGCCGTCATCCCTAATGATATGCCCAACGCTTCTCCAATACCAACCAATGCGATACCTACGGTAGCAGAGGTAGTCCAGCTACTTCCGGTAGCGATTGAGATAATAGCACAAATAATAACACAAGCAGCTAAAAATATGGTGGGATTTAAGATTTGTAAACCATAATAAATCATTGCGGGAATAATTCCACTGACCAACCATGTGCCGGACAAGGCACCGACCATTAAAAGGATAAGCAAAGCGCCTGTCGTTGATCTTACGTTCTCAGCAACCTCGGCCAACATTTGTTTGTAGGATACCTTATTGAAAAAACCAACGAATGCTGCTACGGCACCACCCATTAAAAGTATAAACTGATTGGAACCACTTAACGCATCATCACCAAAGACATAAACATTATAAGCCAACATTCCCACAAGAACGAATACGGGCAACAAGGCTTCCCAAATATTAAGTTCTTTGTTCTCTATGATTCGCTCATTCTCACGGTACTTTGGTTTTTTGGTTTTTTCTGACATTTAGATTAGTTTGGTAATAGGTAATATTACGATTTTGACCCCTGTTCTCCAAACGTAATGCCATCCATACTATACCAATACCTTGTCCTTTTTAAGAATACCTAGCTGGAGCATGCATTTTTTCATGGCCAAATAGGTTTTGTGAATATCATTGTCAAGGCCAATTGAAAAGCGAATAAGCCCATCGGATAAGCCCATCTCATCTTGCTCTTCTTGTGGAATTTCAGAAGAAGTTGAAGTACCTGGTGCGCTAAACAGGGTTTTATAAAACCCTAGGCTTACCGCTAGGTACCCTAAATTTTCTTTTTGCATCATTTCCATCAGTGCATTGGCCATATCCAAAGAGCCAACATCTAAGGTCATTAAACCTCCATAACCATATTCTGAGGTCATTTGTTTTTTGAAAACCGAATGACCAGAATGGGAGGTGAGCCCAGGATAAACCGTTTTTAAACCATCTTTTTCAAATTGTGTGGCCAAATACAGGGTGTTTTCACTGTGTTTTTTCATTCGAATATGGAGGGTTCGCATATTCTTAAGTATTGATGCCGCCCTTAAGCTATCTAAGGTACTGCCAAATAACATTCCCGCGCCATTATTTACATCTTTTAAAGAAAGACAAAAGTCCGTAGAGGCACATACAGCACCGGCTACGCAATCGCTGGTGCCATTAATGAACTTTGTTAAACTATGAATCACAATATCAGCCCCTAATGTAGCGGCACCGATACTTAAGGGCGAAAAGGTATTGTCGATAACAAGGGGTAAATTATATTTTTTGGCGATTTTTGAAAGCCCTTTGATGTCGGCGACCTCTAGTAACGGATTACTGACCGCTTCGCAATAAATCATCTTGGTTTTTGGAGTAATACTTTGCTCAACGATTTCTAAATCGGTGATGTCAATAAACGAGGTGTTAACCTTAAATTTTTTGAGAAAGTTTTTCATGAAAGCATAGGTTCCACCATAAATGGTTCGGCTACTTACAATATGATCGCCCGAATCACAAAGCTGCATAATTACAGCACTTATGGCACCCATGCCACTAGCATAAACATTTGCACTCTCTGTGCCTTCAAGAGCAGCTAAAGCTTCTCCTAAATAAAGATTTGAAGGTGAGGAGTGACGGCTATATAAATAGCAACCTTCGGTGTTTCCCTCAAAAGTATCGAACATCGTCTTTGCCGATATAAAGGTATAGGTTGAAGAGTCTGAAATTGAAGGGTTTACACCACCAAACTCGCCAAAATACTGTAAGGCCTGAATTTTATCTGCAGAAGAATCAATCATAACTTATGTTTTATAAAGTAAAAATAAACTATGAACGATTATAAATCAATATATATGTTATTATATAGATAATTATACTAAATAATTAGTTATTTTTAGACAAATATTCTTTAATAATTCTTTTTATTCGATTTAACCTGAAATTTAATCTAAATGACATTTGACGAAATAGACCAACAACTTCTGATGCTTTTACAGCAAGACTGTAAAAAAACAACAAAACAATATGCCCATGTATTAGGACTTTCAAATACTGCTATTTATGAGCGTATTAGAAGATTGGAACGCGAGGGTGTTGTCACTGATTACGTTGCTTTGGTGGATAAAACCAAGGTAAACAAAGACTTAACGGCCCTGTGTCACGTACGATTGGTACAACACACGAAAGATAATGTGCTTCGATTTGAAAAGCAGGTGCAACAACTAAATGAGGTTTCAGAGTGCAACCATATTAGTGGTGATTACGATTATATTCTGACCATAAATGTTGAAGATATTCAGGCATATCGAGAATTTATGGTTAATAAGCTAACAGCAATTGACCAAATTGGAAGTACACAAAGTTCGTTTGTAATAAACGCGGTAAAGAAATCGACGGCTATTTTTATTTAGAAGATTTGGAGGTTTGAAGTTTAATAATTACCAGCTTTAGTGAAAAGCCTAAAGCTTTTAAGTTGTAGTCATCTGAATTGAATTCAAAAGTATCTTTGGAAAAACTTTGGTTTATAGAAGGTACAAAGCATATTGCCCGAAGGATATATTTCTAATAGCGCCTACCGATGGCCCTATCATTAAGTAAAAACA
>CAYGUO010000248.1:0-3517 GCA_964353095.1 uncultured Flavobacteriaceae bacterium
GTTAATCTCTATATTAAAATTAATATTCCTATAGGATAACTAGATTAATATTTTCCAGATTCCCGATTATACAAGAATCACTACATATTAATTTATAAAGCCGACCCCAGCCGTGGAATTTGTTTGTTCATCAATTAAAATGAATGATCCATTAGGCTTATTCTCAACAAACGAATCATAGAACACAGGTTTGCTTAATTTTATTTCTACCTCTCCAATTTCATTCAATCTTAACTTTCCCTCTGATTCCTTACTGCCTGAAAAGTCTGGAGCAATCACATTATTTATCACAACTACTTTTGAGAGTACGCGATTTGTATTATGTTGAACGAAATACTTTGTTCCTGGACGTAGTTCTTTATTATCCATCCAACAAACCGTAGCCCTTATACTCTTATCTATTTTTGGCACTTCATTATTCAACACCAACATATCTCCTCTGGTAATATTCACCTCATCTTCTAGTGTTATCGTAACCGAACTTCCGGAAGAGGCTTTATCGAATTTTTTATCGTAAAAATAGATTTCTTTTATTTTTGAATTCGTCATGGAAGGTAAAACAGTTACTTCATCACCAACTTGGAGATTACCGCCATAGACCTTGCCTGCAAATCCTCTAAAATCATGAAAATTATCTGTTTTTGGACGTATGACAGTTTGTACCGGAAAACGAGTAAAACCACCTGCCTTTACATCATTTTGTTTTAGGTTTTCTAGATGCCCCAAAATAGTTTCACCCTCATACCACTTCATCGAATCGGTTTTTTTAGCCACATTATCCCCTTTTAAAGCACTAACAGGAATGTAACTTACATTTTGTTCGGCATAGGTGCTATTGGCATTTAACCTTTCAAAATTTGTTTTGATATCTTCAAAAACTTCTTGGTCATACCCCACCAAATCCATTTTGTTAACCGCCACTATTACATCTTTAACCCTTAGTAAGTTGTTGATGAAAAAGTGACGATAGGTTTGTTCAATAACCCCTTTTCTTGCATCAATTAAAATAATGGCCACCTGTGATGTTGAGGCTCCCGTAACCATATTTCTGGTATACTCAATATGCCCCGGTGTATCAGCTATTATATAACTTTTCTTTGGTGTGGAGAAATAGATATGCGCTACATCAATAGTAATACCCTGCTCTCGCTCTGCCACTAATCCATCAGTAGCCAAAGAAAAATCTAGGTAATCATATCCCTTCTTTTCACTACTTTTTCTAATAGCTTCCAATTTGTCATCAGTCAAAGACTTAGTATCATACAGTAATCTTCCTATCAAAGTACTTTTACCATCATCTACACTACCTGCGGTAGCAATTTTTAATACTTCCATACCTTAAAAATAACCTTGTTGTTTTCTCTTTTCCATTGCTGCCTCAGAGCGCTTATCATCAATTCTAGCACCACGTTCTGAGATTTTTGAATCTCTTATCTCTGAAACCACCTTTTGAATGGTATCAGCTTTTGATTCTACGGCGGCGGTACAAGACATATCTCCTACGGTTCTAAAACGCACGGTAAGTTCTTCCACTACTTCATCTTCAGATCTGAACACCACATCATCTTCAGCTGACCAGATTAATCCATCACGGACAAAAATGTTTCTTTGGTGCGCAAAATAAATAGATGGAATCTCAATTTCTTCTTGTTCGATATAACTCCAAACATCTAATTCTGTCCAATTACTAATCGGGAAAACACGTACATTCTGTCCCAATTGAATTTTACCATTAAGTAAATCAAACAATTCAGGGCGTTGGTTTTTTTCGTCCCATTGACCAAAATCATCACGAACAGAAAAAATACGTTCTTTCGCTCTAGCTTTTTCTTCATCGCGTCTTGCACCACCAATACATGCGTCAAACTTGAATTCTTCAATAGCATCTAAAAGAGTGGTTGTTTGTAACATATTTCGACTAGCATATTTTCCCGTCTCTTCAGTCACTTTGCCTTGGTCGATAGAATCTTGTACGTTCCGCACAATAAGTTCTACTCCCAGTTCTTCAACTAACTTATCTCTAAATTCAATAGTCTCAGGAAAATTATGTCCGGTATCAATATGCATTAAAGGGAATGGAATTTTAGCAGGCCAAAAAGCCTTTTGCGCCAAACGAACTAAAGTAATCGAGTCTTTACCGCCTGAAAAGAGTAAAACCGGTCGTTCAAACTGGGCTACTACTTCTCTAAATATATATATCGCCTCACTTTCTAAAGCACTCATGGTTAAAACCTTATCCGTACCATTGGTTTTTAGCTGTTCTAATTCTTGCAAAATGTTGTTCAAATCAATTTGTTTTATGATAATACCTTCCTCAATTGTCTAAAATGATGATTCATCTGAGGAAGGTATTACCTCCGTTTTCTGATTAGGCTATGTATGTAAACCACACTCTCGGTTTTCTAAAACCTTAGTGGGGTCAAAATATTTATGTTCGTTGGGTAAACTATGTTCGGCTAAATAAATATCTAGCTGGGTATCTGTCCAATAGAAAAAAGGACTCACTTTCAATACGCCATCGCTGCCTAAACTTAATATGTCTAAAGAATCACGATGCACTGTTTGTCCCTTTCTCAAGTTAGTGAACCAAACATCTGGTTGATGTTCTGCCATCGCTCTTTTAAAAGGCTCTAATTTTACCTGTTCAGTAAATATTTTATGTAAAGGACTATCAATCTCTGGAATACCCATAACTGAATCGCGATGTGACGCTGTTTGTTTTGGCACGTATAGTTTTGTGTTTAATCTCAAACGAGAAATTAACTCTTCGGCATGCTTATAAGTTTGTGGAGTATTATAGCCCGTATCGCACCAGATTACAGGAATATTAGCATCAACATCGGTAACCGCATGTAATATAGCTACCTCGTAAGGCCTAAAATTGGTTGTAACTACTGGCTTAATGCCGTGCTGAATAGCCCAAGCGATAATTTCTTGTGGCGGTATGCCCTTAAGTTGGGCGTTCCAAATTGGTAATTGGTCTTCTGACATTGCTTTTTATTTACCCCAATTAATTGTATTCCAAATTCGCTCGTGAAAAAAGTAGAGTACCATTTTAGTTACTAATTCAATTATTCCAATGGAAAAAGCTAAACTCAATGTACCTGTAACAACCCATGAAATTAATATGGTATCTAAGGTGCCTATAGCCCTCCAACTTATTGTTTTAGCAATACTTCTTTTAGGACTTTCAGAACTCTTATCCTTTTTGTAAGTGCGCTTTCCTTCTTCTTGCGAGCCTAAAATTAATTGATCTGTAATCATAATTTATTACCCTATAGATTTAATAGGAATTACAAACATAAAAGAATATTCTAATACCAAAAGCTAAAATTGAATTAAATATTTATTAATCCTATAGTTTTAGTAGATTATTAAAAATTAACCTAATTGTTTGTGAATTTGAAAACTAGAAAATTGAATTCTACAAGATTAAGTCTTGGAGTGTGGTGTTTCTATATACTTCTAAATTGGCGTCGCGAACTTTGAGCATCAATTTATTTACCGAACATTCTCC
>CAYGUO010000249.1:0-3504 GCA_964353095.1 uncultured Flavobacteriaceae bacterium
GTTCGTAACATTCGTAAAGAAAAAAATATCGCCCATAAAGAGGTTTTGGAGTTGATGGAATTGAATACCGAAGAATCGAGTTCTCGAATGGATGCCATTATTACCAAGCTAGGAAACCTTTTTAGTATTGAATCTGTGGACAAGGCTGTTGAGGGTGCCTTGAGTTTTAGGGTAAAGAGCAATGAATATTTTATTCCAATCGCCGGGGCAATTGATGTAGAAGCTGAGATTCAGAAAATTAGTGAGGAACTTAAATATACCAAAGGCTTTTTGCAATCGGTACAAAAGAAATTATCCAATGAGCGTTTTGTCAATAATGCCCCGCCACAAGTAGTGGAGATGGAACGTAAAAAGGTAGCTGATGCTCAAGCGAAGATTGAGACCTTGCAGAAGAGTTTAGCTAGTTTGGGGTAAATCAAATAAACTATTAATTGACAAAAACAGACTTTTTTAAGGTTTTCATTAAATGTATTGGCCTGTTTTCGGCAATCAATGCGTTATTAAGCTTGATTCCTAATATTTCTTATTCACAAGGAAATTTTTCTTTAAGCTTGCTTTTAAATTTTTGGATAATCTTTTTCATGCTTCTAATTGCCTATGTTTTGATTTTTAAAACAGAAAGGATTATTTCAATACTTAGGCTTTCTAAGGGTTTTGACTCTGACGTCATTAGTTTTGGAAATATAAATGAAAAATCATTTATGCGATACGGGATACTATTTTTGGGTCTGTATTTAGTTGCTGATAGTTTTCCCAATTTTTTATATTACACCTATTTATGGTTTAAAAGACAGATATCTGCAAATGGTTTAAGCGAGAATATTGGTTATATACTAGACTATAATTGGTGGACGATTACTGGTTTGTCAGTATTGTTAGGCTTTATTATGATAACCAATAGTAAAAAAATATCAAAATGGTTAATTTCAAATTGAAGAATATTACCCCTTCCTAACCAAAGTATTCGCCACCAATCCTCCAATAATTAAAAACAGGCCTATAAAGCTCCAAAGGGTATAGGTGTCGCCAAACCAAAATACACCAATGGCAATAGTGAAAATAACTTCGGTGTATTTTATGGGGGCAACGACGTTGGTTGGTGCAGCTTGAAATGCCTTCGTCATATACACTTGGCCAAAATACCCGAATACGCCTAAACTAGCCAATAATGCCCAATCCCATCCTTGGGGTGCGACCCAAATAAAAAGGCTTACGATTCCGCCGATAAGGGTAGAAATAAACATAAAATAGTTCACTACAACAACAGGGTGGTCGCCTTTTCCTATTTTACGGATAAGTACATAGACCATTCCGGTAAATACAGATGCGGTAATGACGAGTAGCATCCCTAAGTTACTTACATTGCTATCAAAACCCTTTAAAATCATAACGCCAGCAAAGGCGATGAGAAAAAAAAGGAATTGAATAGGTTTTAGCTTTTCCTTGAGAAGAAACACAGCAAATAGCGCTGCAAAAATGGGAGCAATATAGCGCAGTGATACTGCGGTGCCAACCGGTAAATATTTAAACGAAAAGAAAAACAAACTCATTGATATTAGACCGATACAGGCTCTAATGGTCAACAACTTTCTTTGATTGCCTAAAACAGGAATTTTTTTTCCAATAAGGTAAGTCGTTGCAAAGATGCATGACGTAACGGACCTGAAAAACACCAATTGGAAACCTGGTAAATGGTCTAAGTACTTAATAAAAGCATTCATTAATGAAAATGATGCGGTACTAAGGAGCATAAAAAGGAGTGCTTTTTTCACCTATTATTTT
The DNA here is from genome assembly GCA_964353095.1 of uncultured Flavobacteriaceae bacterium. Lineage (GTDB taxonomy): Bacteria > Bacteroidota > Bacteroidia > Flavobacteriales > Flavobacteriaceae > Croceitalea. The sequence continues at coordinate 1,783 of CAYGUO010000249.1, forward strand.
AGGTCCGTAAAACTACATTAATTTGAAATCAATTTTTACAAAACTTTTTAAAGAAATACTTAGGAGAGAAATAAGAAATTACTTTTCTTTGTTTAAAATCATTCTAAATAATGACAAAACAAAGGGAACGATCCAATAAAATGCGAATCTATCATAGGTATTTAGGTTTCTTTTTAGCAGGAATAATGGGTGTTTATGCTGTAAGTGGAATCATTTTAATCTTTCGTAATACCGACTTTCTAAAAGTGGATGTCCTTAACGAGAAACAAGTGGGAGCCAATTTAAACGCACCTCAATTGGGCAAAGAAATTAAAATTAAGGAGCTGGAGTTTACAACTATCAAGGGCGAAATAGCCGAATTTAAGAAGGGGTCTTATAATATCGAAACTGGGGAAGTCCAATATGTTACTAAAAAGCTACCCCTGATTTTGGATAAGATGACACATATGCACAAGGCAACATCAAAAGATCCCTTGTACTTTCTTAATATTTTCTTTGGTACAGCTTTGTTGTTCTTTGTGATTTCTGCCTTTTGGATGTTTTTACCTGGTAGTACCATCTTTAAAAAGGGCTTGTATTTTGCGGCTGGGGGTATTGTTTTGACCCTTATTATGCTTTTAGTGTAAGATTCAGTTGAATTTGGTAACTTACTGGGGTAGAATTTTCAATTTAAAGAATGAAAAAAATCACCTTTGTAGTTATCACCTTTTTATACACAATTTCTTACGGTCAACGTGATTGGAGCACGGTAGAAATCACTTCAGAAAAACTATCAGATCATATTTACGTTTTGTTCGGTTCTGGTGGTAATATCGGTCTGGCCATAGGTGAAGAAACTGCCTATGTGATCGATGACCAATTTAGTCCCCTGACCGAAAAAATTCTGGCACACATAAAAACCCTAACGGACAAACCCATAAAATGGGTGTTGAATACCCATTGGCATGGAGACCATACCGGTGGGAACGAGAATTTAGCAAATCAAGGGGCTATAATTATCGCCCATGAAAACGTTCATAAACGGATGTCCACAAAACAAGATAGAGGCGGTGGACGAGTTACAGAACCATCACCAAAAGAGGCATTGCCAATGATTACCTTTAACGATAAAATGACTTTGTATTTAGATAACGGCAATACCATGTATGCCATGCATGTAAATGATGCTCATACGGATGGGGATTCCTACTACTACTTTCCTCAAGATAATGTGTTACACATGGGCGATAATTTTTTTGTGGGTCGTTACCCCTACATTGACCTGAATTCAGGAGGGGATATTGATGGACTTATTAGCAACGTCACCATGACTCTAGGTATCATAGATGGGGAAACCAAAATAATTCCTGGTCACGGGCCTATAGCTTCAAAAGGTGAGTTGGAGGCTTATTTAGAAGTAATTACCAAACTCCGTGAGCGGGTTTTAAAAGCCCGAACTCAAGGAAATTCTTTGGAGCAAACACAGAAAATGGGACTTTCTAAAGAATGGGACGTTACCCATGGTCAAGGGTTTATTAATGCTGACCGGATTATTGAATTTATCTATAAATCTGCTAATTAAAACTAACCGCTATGAAACCAATTCAAAAGCAAGATATACCGCAAGAAGTTTTTGACATCTACGATGAGTATGCCCATAATAAAATTCAACGTCGAGAATTTATATAGAAACTTTCACTTTATACCATTGGTGGTCTAAAAGATCCGGCTTAATTAAGCTTT
>CAYGUO010000250.1:0-3479 GCA_964353095.1 uncultured Flavobacteriaceae bacterium
CTTCAGGCTTTTCTTTGCCTTTATCACCATCATCGCCCTCATCTTTGTTTTGGTCATCTTTTTGATCACCTTCCTTATCTTTTTCGTTATCCCCGTCTTGGTTTTCGTCTTGGTTTTTTTCTTTATCGTCTTTTTGGTCTTCGTCCTTCTTGTCGTCTTGGTTTTGGTCGTTTTTTTGTTCGTCTTGCTGTTTCTTTAGCATTTCTTTGGCCAAAGCTAAATTGTAACGTGTTTCATCATCGTTCGGATTGTTTCGTAACGATTGCTTGTACGCCTCTACAGCCTTTTCATATTCCTTATTTTTCATAAACACATTACCCATATTATGGTATGCCTTATGCTTAATTGGTTTTTCTTCTGCTTTTTCACCTGCCTGTTTAAACCTACCAAATGCTTCTGTATAGCTTTCACGATTGTAATAGGCGCGCCCTAAATTGTAAGGTGCTGCTGCGTTTTCTTGACTTTTTGAAATTGCCTTTCTATAATCACCTTCGGCATTTATAAAGTCGTTTTGCACTAAGGTTTCGTTAGCTTCAGCCGTTAGGTTTTTAGATTCCTTCAAGGCTTTTTCAGCCATTTCTTGTGCTTCCTTATTGTCTTGTGCAATTACCGAACCTAGTTGGCAAACCAAAAAACTTAGTACTAAAATAGTTTTACGCATGGTCGTGCTCATTAAATAAATTCAACTTCTTTAACCACTTTGTTTTTCTGTCTAGCAGGAAAACATCTAAAAATAAAAATAAAAGTCCGATGCCTAAAAACCATTGAAATTGGTCTTTATACTCGGCAAATTGTTTTGCCTCAAACTCTTTTTTATCCATTTTATTAAGCTCTTCTTTAATAAAGGCCACAGCATCTTCAGTATTTGAACCGTTAATGTAGCTTCCGTTACCATCATCAGCAATTGCTGCTAGAACGGGTTCATTAAGTTTGGTAATAACGACTTCGCCAGCGGAGTTTTTCTTCAAACTTTCAACAACACCTCTACGTTTTATGGGGATGGGAGCTCCCTTTGGTTTACCAACACCAATAGTATAAATACGGATGCCATTTTGAACCGCATCTTCAACGGCTTGTAAGGTAGTGCCTTCAGAGTGATCTTCACCGTCAGAGATGATGAATAAGACCCTATTGGTTTGCTCTTCGTCATTATAAAATGTGGTTGCCAATTCAATCGCTGAGTTAATGGCGGTGCCTTGTGAAGATAGCATATCGGTATTCATGCTCTGTAAAAACATTTTGGCCGCCCCATAATCAGTGGTTATGGGAAGTTGCGGATAAGCTTGACCTGCATAAGCGATAATACCTATACGATCACTTGCAAGCTGATTGATGATTTCTGACACCAAGCGTTTTGATTTTTCAATGCGGTTGGGGGCGATATCTTCAGCCAACATACTTTTTGAAACGTCAACAGCGAAAACAATATCCACTCCTTCACGCTTTACGGTTTCTAGTTTGGTGCCAATTTTAGGGTTGACCAACCCAAGGATTAAAAACGAAAGCCCAAGCAATAAAAAAATTAATTTTAAAGTGCCTTTAAAACTCGACTTGTTGGGTGCTAAACGTTTCAATAATTTAGTTTCGGCGAACTCGCGTTGTTTGCTTTTTTTCCATACTTGCAATAAGAGAAAAAGCAATACCATCACTGGGACTATCCCGAGTAAATAGAAATATAATTTTTCGTCAAATTGAACCATTTTCTTAAATAAAACTTTTAAATACGGTTGCTCTAAGTGTCCATTCCAATAGCAGTAAAATTCCAGCTAAAAATATCCAAGGACGAAATTTTTCTTCGTATTTATAATATTTAAATTCTTCTATTTCTGTTTTCTCTAGTTTATTGATTTCATCATAAATTTCCTCTAGCTTGTCATTGTCCGTAGCCCTAAAATATTGTCCGCCAGTAGCATCAGCAATATCTTCTAAGAGTTTCTCGTCAATTTCAACTTGACGCATACCATACTGAAAGGTGCCATCTCGTTTGAAGGAGATAGGCGTTAATGCGTTTCCATTCGTACCTAAACCTATAGTATAGGTTTTGATATCATATTCCACTGCCAAATCTGCAGCGGTTTGCGGTTCAATAAACCCAGAATTATTGACACCATCAGTTAATAAAATGATAATCTTACTAATTGCCATACTTTCTTTTAGTCTATTTACTGATGTTGCCAGCCCCATACCAATGGCCGTGCCGTCTTCCAGTTGACCATAAGTGATTTCTCTTAAGGCTCCCAAAACGATAGATTTATCACTCGTAATAGGGGTTTTCGTATAGCTTTCACCCGCATAGGCTACCAGTCCAATACGATCATTTGGACGCTTTTTTATAAATTCTCCTGCAACTTCTTTTAAAGCAGCTAAGCGGTTCGGTTTTAAATCTCTTGCAAGCATACTTGATGATACATCAATTGCCATCACAATATCAATACCTTTTGTGGTTTTTGTTCTCGTGGAAATATCTTCGGTTTGCGGCCTTGCCAAAGCAGTAATTACCGAAGCCATTGCCAATAAGCGCAACACCAGTAATAAGGGTTTTAATTTAGAAAGGATGTGATTCTTTTTAAACCCTTTGATACTCGATATTTTTAAGGAAGGCATTTGCTCTTTCCTCGTTAGGGCATACCAAAGTATTGCGACCGGAAGTAACAGAAACAACCAGAAAAATTCAGGATTTGCAAATTCTATATTGTCAAACATTAGGCCTGTGTTTTAACATCGACCGAAGCCAATATACGTTCAACAATCTGTTCTGCATAATCATCACCATCAAGCCAAGTAATTACAATTTGTTGCATAAAACCTTTACCGCCAAAGCTTAAAATAGCATACTTGCCTTTAATCAGTTCCGAAGATTCGGGTATTTTAAACTTACCACTACCAAAGGTTTTCAATCCTTTAACCCCTGCAATGGTAAAAAACTCTTCTTGCTTGGTAATGATGTTTCTTGCTCCTTGTTGTTCAAAATTTTGTAGCAATTGTTCTATTGGCTTGTCAAAATCAGGGTCCCTGGCCTCTGCAAATGTTGTAGATGAGGTAAGTACGGTAAAAAGACTTTTGGTACTGCTGTAACCAAATACATGTAATCCACTGATAGTTGCTTTTGCTTCTTCTGGAAGCTCCATTTCTTGCCTTAAAAGTACTTTTGGGGTTTCAATGGCGATAGGAGGAAAACCATAAGTGCTTGCTACCCACTCTTCTTCTAAAAGTGCTTTGGTAGGATGGCCAAAAACAGTGTCTTTTACATAGTCAAAACCATAGTAGCCAATAGCACTTGCTGCGCTTATGACCAGCAAACCAGCAAATGCAGCCGCTGCAATCAAAATACGTTTGCGTTGTTTTTTCTTTGCCAAAGACTCCAAATACGCTTCGTTTTGAAGCATTTCTTCAGGTGTAGGTTCAGGTAATGCCTCCTTGGTTTTGACCACAATATTTTCGACAAGTGCCCTATCTTTCTCTGCGACGGACGTTGGAGG
>CAYGUO010000251.1:0-3414 GCA_964353095.1 uncultured Flavobacteriaceae bacterium
TTCGTATACTCTTAAAATTCTGTATAAGTATTTTTGATAATATCATGTTTTATTTTAGTTGTAGGTAACGAATAGCTAAGTGGAGTTTTAATACTTCGACAAGCTCAGCACAGGTTCTTTTTAGCCATTGATAACGAAGTTAGTTGAAAAAACAGTTATTTTCAAGACCTAAGCAGTAGCAGTTATAAACAGTTTTCAACATCTACAGTTCTCCCTATCTTTGTTAAAACGATTTTATTATGTCCGCACCCAATTGGAAAACCGCCCTTGAATTTGAAGATATCACTTATAAAAAAAGTAATGGCGTAGCGCGTATTGCGTTTAATCGCCCCAATGTTCGTAATGCCTTTCGACCTAATACCACTAGTGAACTTATAAAGGCGTTTTATGACGCACAAGAAGATACCTCTATTGGGGTGGTCTTACTTTCGGCTGAAGGACCTTCAACCAAAGATGGCATCTGGTCTTTTTGTAGTGGAGGTGACCAAAAGGCTAGGGGACACCAAGGCTATGTAGGCCAAGATGGGCAGCACCGATTGAATATTTTAGAAGTGCAACGTATGATTCGTTTTATGCCCAAAGTAGTTATTGCCGTGGTGCCGGGTTGGGCTGTGGGTGGTGGCCATAGTTTGCATGTGGTCTGTGATATGACCTTGGCGAGTAAAGAGCATGCCATTTTTAAACAGACCGATGCTGACGTTACGAGTTTTGATGGTGGCTATGGCTCAGCGTACCTCGCTAAAATGGTGGGGCAAAAAAAAGCTCGAGAGATTTTCTTTTTAGGTCGAAACTACTCTGCACAAGAGGCTTTTGAAATGGGAATGGTCAATGCGGTGATTCCCCATGATGATTTAGAAGCTACTGCCTATCAATGGGCACAAGAAGTGTTGGAAAAATCACCAACCTCCATTAAAATGCTTAAGTTTTCCATGAATCTTACCGACGATGGCATGGTGGGGCAGCAAGTCTTCGCCGGTGAAGCCACACGTTTGGCCTATATGACCGAGGAAGCTAAAGAAGGGCGTAATGCGTTTTTAGAAAAAAGAAAACCAGATTTTGGGAAAGACAAATGGCTACCGTAATCTAGGGTCGTATCAGTAACATAAAATAGCAAAACTAAAAAGAGCCTCGTCTTTCGACCGAGGCTCTTTTACGAGAACACTATATGAAAATGAAAAATTATTTAGCTGATTATTACACGGTAAATGTAGCCTTAGACTTCGCTCTTTTGAAATTATTGTTGTGAAGTCAATCGTTCTTGTGGTTAACAAGGTAGTTTCGTATCGCACGATATTTTAAATTCCTTTTTAGCTGTATATCAGTACGATATGGGCAAAACTAAAAAGAGCCTCGTCTTTCGACCGAGGCTCTTTTCCGAGAACACTATATGAAAATGAAAAAATTATTTAGCTAATTATTACACTATAAATGTAGCCTTAGACCGGGCGCTATTGAAATTATTGTTGTGAAGTAAGACTTTTTTGTTGTTAAGGCTGTAAAAACATGGTTTTGATGATGTAATCTTCATTTAAACGGAATAATAAAGGACGGGAAAGAGCGCGAATGGATGGGTTTTATCGTAACTTTCTTCTTCTAAATTTGAAATGATAACATGTCAAACATTGGATTGATTATTGAAGAGCGTAGCCGTGATATTGGCGACTTTTTGGTAGGTCGTTTGATTCCTTTCCGAAAAAAGAGAATGATAGGGCCTTTTATTTTTATTGATCATATGGGACCAACTGAGTTAGGCCCAAACCGCTATATGGATGTAGACCAACACCCGCATATCGGACTTTCTACGCTGACCTTTATGCTTGAAGGTGAAATTATGCACGAAGACAGTATTGGAACAAAACAATTGATTCGTCCCGGTTCGGTAAATTGGATGACCGCAGGCAAAGGAGTTTCCCATACGGAAAGGACACCAGACCATCTTAGAAATGGCACACAATTTACGGCGCATGGCTATCAAATTTGGGTCGCCTTACCAAAAGATCTAGAAGAATTACAACCTAGTTTTCATCATATTCCCGCAGCGCAATTGCCCAAATGGAATGATGGTACCGCCCAGTTTATTTTGGTTGCGGGTGAGGGCTATGGTAAAAAATCTCCCGTTCCAACCTATTCTCCCTTGTTTATGATTGAACTTAAAACAGCGGAGGCTTATGAATTAAATGTAAATGGAAAACTACAGGGAGAGATTGGTATTTGTATTGTCGAGGGAGCAATAAAGGCTTGTGATGAAACTATTGAAAAGGGAAATATCTTAGTCTCTAAAGTAGAGGATACTTGCAATATTTCTTTAAAACCAAATACCCATTTACTATTATTTGGAGGAGCGCCTTTCACAGAGGAACGGCATATTCATTGGAATTTTGTTTCTTCTTCAAAAGAAAAGATTGAAAATGCCAAAAAAGCGTGGATTGCTAAATCTTTTCCAATGATGGAAAATGATAACACCTATGTTCCCCTTCCAAAATGAATTTTATTTTAAACCAAATAAAAATAATGGGCAAGAGAAACTGTCTTTTAGGTTGGGTCCTACTACTTATCATAAGTTCATGCGCACCTGAAAAACCCCCAAGAGGAGCGGTATTGTACAATCAATACTGCGCTAGTTGCCATATTGCACCAAAGATTGAAGAATTGCCCAAAGCGATATGGAAAGATGCAGTCTTACCAGATATGTTGTCAAGAATGGATCTGGCAGAAATGTATCATGCACCCGATAGGGTTCAAGAGGGTTTTAGGCCAAAAATCAAATTGCAAGACTGGATTGCCCTTGAAAACTATATTGTGTCATTGGCACCAGAAACACTTGAATTGAATAAACCCGTAAAGGCTGATAAATTAGAACTATTTGAAACCCAGGTATTGTCCTTGGATAATGAAAACGGTGCATTAATAACCTATTTAGGATTTGATGAAACCAACTCCAATCTGATTTTTGGAGATATCAGCGGGAATTTAAGTTCCCATAATTTTCAAAGGAATACCAGCGAAACTTTTTATACAGGGACTACACCAGTAACATGGTATAGCCAAAATGGAGGTATGGAAATTATAACTGAGGTAGGTATTCTAGACCCTTCAGAACTAGCCCAAGGAGCCTTGATTTCGAAAAACGATACGGGCAAGGCGGTTTTACAGGAAAAATTGCACCGCCCCATTCATACACTTTTAAAAGATTTAGATGCCAACGGCACTGATGAAATGGTAGTAAGTGAATTTGGAAATGCTTCCGGAAGTTTGTCTTTACTTGCCTTAAATCAGTCTGAGGTTTATGAAAAAACAATTTTATTGAATCAGCCTGGCTGTATTAAAACGGTAGCTAAAGATATGAATGCCGATGGTAAACTTGATTTGATAACCATGACCTCTCAGGGTAATGAGAGCATCACCATATTATAC
>CAYGUO010000252.1:0-3413 GCA_964353095.1 uncultured Flavobacteriaceae bacterium
ATGATTCCAAAATTTTAGAAAATCCCATTCAAGATATTGATAGTTTTTATGTTGTATGGCATCTATATGGTAGAAGCACTTTTTTTAATATCACCACAGGACTTTTGGAGGTTATCGGTGGAATACTTTTAATTTTTAATAGAACAAGCTTGATTGGAGCTTTATTGGTTTTATCCATATTAGGTCAAATTTTAATAATTGATATCGCCTTCACTACGGGCATCCACGGTTATGCGCTACCGGTAAGAATTGGAGGAATGATTTTGGCCAATCTGCTAATTCTGTATTACTACAAAGACAGAATAATATCTGCTTGGAAAACCCTAACCAATGGAGTCACACCAAAGTTCAATTACAAATGGTGGGTGTTTTTGATTCTACCGGTGGTTGGGTTTTTAATGGACTTTGTTTTTGGGATAGCAACACTGCCGATAAAAATATTTTTAAATTGGATGATGAAATAAGCATCGAAAATATTAACTCAAATCCTTCGGTATTCTCTTAAACTCCCTAGTATCGTTTTTAGTCAAAACCCTAAAGTCATCAGCCCGTTCAACTTTATCCACGGCATCCATAAACACTTGAGGCAATGCGATGAGCTTTCTTGCTTTTAAATCAATCCAGGCACCCATCATTTCAGAGTGGGCAAAGTTTTTACCATCAGAATCATAGAAATTATGATGAAATTCAAAGAACATTCCATCTTCACTCATGCCTTTTAATTCTGAAGAAACTTGAATCGGTTTGCCAATAAATACTTCTTTGAAATAATAGATATGCTCATAAAAAACAATGGGCCCTATTCTATAGGTAGCCATTGTTTTTTGGTTAAAACCTAATTGCGCCAAATAAGACATTCGGGCGTGCCCGGTATAGTTCAAATACGCGGCATTGGCCAAATGGCGGTTGGCATCAATATCACTCCAACGAATTTCAAATTCTTTTAAAAACATAGATTTAAGATGTTAGACCGCTGTGCTTCTAGAATCAAGAAATTAGACTTTTTATCTTAGCTTTTGATTCTTTCCTCTTGCTGCCGTTTACATTGTCAAAGTTAAGTTTATTATGCACGCATAACAATTGACAAAAATACGCTAGATTTGAAGATATCTAAATAAAACACAATGAACCAAAAAGCATCTTTTATCAACGACCTTTCCTTACCCGCTATTGCAGCGCCTATGTTTTTGATTTCAGGGCCAAAATTGGTGATTGAGTGTTGTAAAAATGGTATTGTAGGTACTTTTCCTGCATTGAACCAACGTACAAGTGAAGGTTTTGAAGAGTGGCTCGTTGAAATTAAAACAACGCTTAAAAATTGGGAAGCTGAAACGGGCAAAAAGGCAGCTCCTTTCGGTGTCAATTTGATTGTGCACCCAACAAACCCTAGGCTTGAGGCAGATGTGAAGTTATGCATAAAACACCAAGTGCCTTTAGTGATTACTTCACTAGGCGCAGTTTCTATGGTGATTGATGCCATACATAGTTATGGAGGACTAGTATTCCACGATGTGATCAAAAAACGCCATGCAGAAAAGGCTGCAGGTGCCGGTGTTGATGGTTTGATTCTTGTCGCGGCAGGTGCTGGCGGTCATGCAGGAACGATTAACCCTATGAGTTTGGTAGCTGAGATTAAAAAATTCTTTGATAAAACGGTGATTCTTTCCGGATGTATTTCTACGGGTCGTGATATTGCTTCAGCGATGCAAATGGGCGCAGATTTAGCCTATATGGGTACTCGCTTTATCAATGCAGATGAGAGTAAAGCGCCCCAAGAATATAAAGATATGATTATCGCAGCGGGTGCTAGTGACGTAACTTATACGGCCTCTATTTCAGGAGTGCACGCCAATTTTTTGGCGGCTAGTTTAAAAGCTGCGGGTTTAACCGAAGATGATTTAAAGAAAGACACTAAGGTCGATTTCGGGAAAGAATTGGATACCGAGGCCAAAGCATGGAAAACAATTTGGTCTGCAGGGCAAGGGGTGACCACCATAGATAAAACAATGCCAGTAGTTGACTTGGTGAATGAACTCAAAACGGAGTTTAAAAGTGCCATTGAGCAGCAGTATCAATTGCTACAGACTTTTCCAAAATAAGCTTTAAAGTTAGGTAGCGTATGCCGTTGGTTCCTTCCCATTACAAACCTCCTTTTCTATTTAGAAATGGACATTTCTCTACCATTTATGCCGGTGTTTTCAGAAAGATAACGGGCTTGGTCCAGCAGCGGGAACGAATCAATTTACCAGATGGCGATTTTTTAGATTTGGATTGGAGCGAAAGCATACAGCCCACAAAAAAATTGGTCATTTTGCTCCATGGATTGGAAGGCAATGCACAGCGTCACTATATAGCGGGTTGCGCTAAAAAATTCACGCAAAATAACTTTGATGTTTGTGCGGTCAATTTTAGGGGATGTAGTGGCGAGCCCAATCTCAAATACCGCTCTTACCACTCTGGCGCTACGGAAGATTTGATATCCGTAATCAATCATGTTTTGACCAGCAAGCAATATGATTCCTTATACCTTATGGGGTTTAGTTTGGGCGGTAATTTAATCATGAAATATTTAGGTGAAGAGAACAACATTCCTGAACAAGTAAAAGCGGCGGTTGGCGTTTCGGTGCCATGTAGTTTAAAAAGTGCCTGTGATGAACTGCTCAACTCAAAAAATGTGCTGTATTCCAAACGATTTAAAAAGCACTTACTCTTAAAACTTAGGGAGAAAAAAGAGCGTTTTCCCGATTTGATTTCAGAGACAGAAATTAAAACTATCGTAACCCTTAAAGATTTTGATGATGTCTATACCAGTCGTGCCCATGGCTTCAAAAATGCTTTGGACTATTACAAAAAATGCAGTTGTAAGCAGTTTTTGTCGAAGATTAAAGTGCCAAGTTTAATTATCAACGCAAAGAACGATTCCTTTTTAGGCGAGGAGTGTTATCCTTATCAAGAAGCAGAGAGCAACGAATACCTCCATTTAGAAGTTCCTGATTTTGGTGGGCATGTTGGTTTTTGGGGAAAGCAAAATAGCAGCTATGCTGAAGAAAGAGGCCTTAGGTTTTTTGAATTGTCATAAGAAGTATCCAAATACTTGGAGACCCTAGTTTCTGAATTTTGTTATATTTAAATTGCTAAACCATTTTCCATTAACACATACTATGCTTAAAAAGAGCTTTTTAGTGGGCTTTATCTTGTTGGTGATTTTTCAGGCTTGCGTTCCCAATAGCGAGTTTGAAACACCCCAAGAGAGCTGCTCAGAGCGTTTAGTGGCAAACACCACGTTTGCCGAAGTGAAAGCCCTTTATCAAGGCGAAATTTTACAAATACAAGAAGACTTAATTCTGGAGGGCTACGTGATTTCTTCTGATAGGTCAGGAAATTTTTTTAGTGTACTTCATTTTCAGGATGCT
>CAYGUO010000253.1:0-3395 GCA_964353095.1 uncultured Flavobacteriaceae bacterium
TAAAAGCCCTTGGTCCTGAAGCGAAGCTCTAAGCTTATTTTGATTTTCCCAAAATCTGTCTTTGATTTTTTGGATAGTTTCTTTATAGTCGGGATGACTTTTCAGCTCTTTGATCAGTGGGTCTTTTTCCAAGAACAACAAAATCCAATATTGATAATTATCCTGTAATGCGAAAAGTTTGAGCTGCTCCATACCCTGGTCCACTTTTCCCTCATAGGCATACTTTACGGCCATGCTAGCGCCCTTGTAAATGGATTTGTCACTTGCTAAATATTCACTATACCCCTTAAAAAATTCATTTGCTTCTTCTTCAAACCCCATTTTCTGATAGACCAATCCAATCTTTATATCCTCGTGGGGATAAATATTCCAATTGAACTTTTTTCTAGCTTCTACGAATTTCTGATAATAGGTAAAAGCACCTTGATAGTCTTCCTCGATGTAATATAGTTTCCCTATATCCTGTAGAATATCCAAGCGGGTACTATCCTTTTCGAACTCTTTTTCTAAGGTTGTTTTGAGCCGTTCCAAATTTTCATCCACAGCATACTGAATGAACGCTTTTAAATGTGGGGCATATAAGTTATTAGGGTCGTAATCCAGCGACTTGTTTACGTATTTCATGGCCTCTTCGGTGAAACCACTTTGGGCAAGTGCATTGCTTAAATCCAAATAAATGAAACTCTGGCCCAGTGAGTCATTGGCTGCAACATCCAATTGTGCACCTTTTAGAGCATTGGTTAGGTACTTTGCGGTATTGGGTATGTAGGTAGAATACAATCTAGAAAGCAGTTGAACAACATCGGCCGAATTAGGATTGTATTCCAGTGCCTTTTCCAAATGAGGTAGAGCCAATCGATATTCTTCGGTATGCATATAATATAGTGCTTTGGATATAAGGCTTACATCATTCTTTGAATCATACAGCAGTGCCTTGTCCGCATAATTGTTGATAAGGTCGGTATACCGTTTCTGTTTCTGGAAGATATCGAGATAATAATATGATATGGCGAGATTGGCATAGGCAAGCGCGAATTGTTCATCCTGCTGTACGGCTTTTTCAAATAATGGAATGGCCTTTTCCAAACCTTCATTTGTGCGAGAATAATTTAATGCTTGTAGATAGTAATCATAGGCCAGCAGGTTTTCAGTTGGTTTTTTTTCAATTTGTTCCAATTCGGCCGGTGTTACGACGGCTGCAATAGCATCTGCAATTTTTTTGGCCACGTCATTCTGTAACCCAAAAATGTCCTCAACTTCCCTACTGTACTGTTCCACCCAAATAGGAGTATCCGATGAAGCCTCAATCAATTGTACATTGAGCAAAACCTGATCTCCGACGCGTTGACCACTACCTTCAACTAAGTAATTTACATGAAGCTCCTCGGCTATTTCGGGAATACCCTTGTCCGTTTTTCTATATTTCTCTACGGAAGTTCTACTGATGACCCGCAAGGCTTCAATTTTCTGAAGGTTGTTCAATGCGGATTCCATAAGTCCATTTACGAAATAAAGATTGGTAGAATCGGCACTTTCATTTTTAAAAGGCAACACGGCAATGGATTTTTCAACTTCCAGCGTCTGTACAGCGTCCGTTTTCTTGAAAATAAAATATGCAACAATCAGCAATACTATGGATGTGCCAGCGATAATAGGCCAGCGGTATATCTTCAAATAGTTCGGCTTAACCTTTTCGGTTTCTACTTCTATAGCACCTTTGCCAACCTCTCCGGGCGGATATCCATATTGTTCCCGAAAACATTTGATAAAGTATGAAGTGCTTCCAAAGCCCACTTGATACGAAATTTCGGAGACCGTTAAGGAACCTTCCTTAAGTAATTCCATCGCTTCTTTAAGTCGGACTTGACGAATGAATTGGCTTGCAGAACGCTGTGTCTGTTTCTTGATTTTTCGAAGCAAGTTGGACCGGCTCATATTCATGGCATCTGCCAATTCAGAAACCCCAAATTGCTCGTTACCCAAATTCTCCAGAATCAGGGCTTCCGCTTGTACAATAAAGGTCGATGTATTGGCCGATGTATTTGACATATTGTTTTTTACTCGATAATCGAGATTTAAATGCTCCGAGGCTTGCCTCGAAACTTCAAGGTTATTCCCTTACGAATTCCTCATGGGCTTGCCCCGAGGTAGTTTACTGGCTCTAAATTAGGGAAAATCTAAAGAATTACGCGTTATCCCGAAGGACACCTATTTAACGGAAAAATCATCTTTTGCGTCATAATTTATATCTCTGCGCCATAGTTTTTATGGCCTCCTAAAACTTTACATAGTTCTCCGCATAGCTCATACGGGTTGCTTCAAGTTCTATTGAATCTTTGCCTTAAGAAATAATAATATCAATAATCATAAAAAACATAATCATGAAATCAAAGATTCACGAATACCTATTAAAATTAAATTACAAAAGCATGAATAAAACAACCAAAAAACAAGTTAAGTTAAAAATGGCTTGTATTGCCTTTACTCTAGTATCTGCAATGGCATTTGCTCAAAACAATTCCAATACCCAAAACAGCTTTAACCGAGACGGTTTTATGTTCGAATTTGGTTTAGGAGGTGGTATTATCAGTATAGAAGATAGTGCTGGAACTCAAAGTTTTGATGATACCCAAGGCGGTGGTACTTTTCCTGAATTAAAGTTCGGCTACATGCTAAATAACCGCTTAGCCATTACCGTCTCTGCACCTGGAATGATTTACACCATTAATGACAACGACAGACACTTTGGAGGCATTATACCTTCTGTTCAGTACTGGGTAAAAGACCGGTGGTGGATACATGGTGGTGCTGGTTTAGCCATAGATTCCCCTGCATTATATGATATTAAAGATAACGTAAATGACGATTGGAATACAGGGATGGCGGTTATGGTGAGCACGGGTTACGAAGTGTACAGAAAAAACAAATTTGCCTTAAACGTTCAATCTAAATTGCTATTGGGTGGTGTGAAGCTAAATAATAACATTGACAGAGAAGTGGTGCAATTAAGTTTAGGAATTGGCTTTAGCTGGTTTTAATCATTGGCACCGCCAAATGGTATAATACCCCAAGGCTTGCCTTGAAATTAAAAGTCCGTTTCCTACGAATGCATCGCGGGCTTGCCCCGAGGTAGTTTACTAAAGAAAAAATAATAGCAATAATCAAAAAAAAATATAATCATGAAATCAACGATTCACGAATACCTATTAAAATTAAATAATATAGTCATGAGTAAAAGAATTAAAATGAATTCCTTGAAAACATTGACAAATATGTCACTTCTATTACTTCTACTGACAACGGCCTGCGGACAGTCCGGCAACAAAACAAAAATCGAGGCGAACAATACTACTGAAACGGAGTCGGTAGTCGCCACACCCCAAATCGATATACAA
>CAYGUO010000254.1:0-3317 GCA_964353095.1 uncultured Flavobacteriaceae bacterium
TGTTAATATAATTTTAATGCTGAACAAAAATATACGGATTTGCCGTTGAGGCAAGTGAAACCAAGGGAAATCGCTGTTTTTGTTGATAACTTCAAGGGTTTGTTGATAACGCTGACCTATTTTCATCAAAATTCACTACCCTAGTCATAGTAAGGCTTTAGAGAACATAAGCCTCTTTTGAAATGGAAAACCCATTTAGCACCTCTTTTGTGGTCATTTTACGCTTGCCGGGTAACTGAATTTCCAACAGTTGTAAATAGCCATTTTTCACGGCAATTTTTATTTGGTTTTTATCTGCGATGACTTTTCCTGAATTTTGTTCGTGAATTTCAAATTCTTTAGCAGTTTTAAAAACTTTTAAGGGTATTTCTTCTTGATCATTTACCAAAGTGGTCCAAGCGGTAGGATAGGGGCTAAGTCCTCTTATATGATCATAAATATGATTCATGGGCAGTTTCCAATCTATTTTGCAGGTATCCTTATATAGTTTGAAGGCTCCTTTCAAATCATTTGAATGTGGTTGTTTGGTTAACTGCACTTCGTTTTTTTCAATTTGGGCAACAGTTTTAAGAATTAAACCTGCCCCAAGTGTCATTAGCTTATCATGCAGTTCTCCGGCAGATTCGTCAGGTAAAATAGTAGTTTTTTCTTGTAGAATAATTTCCCCAGTGTCTATTTTCTCATCAATAAAAAAAGTGGTCGCACCAGTTTCGGTTTCACCATTCATAATGGCCCAATTTATAGGGGCGGCTCCTCTGTACTGTGGCAGCAGGGATGCGTGTAAATTAAAGGTTCCGTAATCAGGCATCTGCCAAACAACTTTTGGTAGCATTCTAAAAGCCACTACAATTTGAAGATTAGCTTGTAATGATTTTAGTTCTTCTAAAAAGGCCTCATCTTTTAAGTTTGTAGGTTGTAAAATTTTGATTCCTTTTTCAACAGCATATTTTTTAACGGCAGATTCTTGAATTTTTCTACCTCGGCCAGCGCCTCTATCGGGTGCAGTAATTACACCAACAACATGATAATGATGTTCTAACAAAGCAGCCAACCCGGCCACTGCAAATTCTGGAGTGCCCATAAATACAATTCTTAAATCCCGTTTTTTATTTTTTAATGCCATATTCGTTTTTATGGTTTACTACTATTATTTCTTCTTCAATCAATGTTCTTAGGGCTTTAAGAATACTATGTTCAGCAAATTCTAATTGACCAACCAATGCCCTGGAGGTTTGATTTTGTAGATGCAGTTCTTTTAAAATGGATGATTTTATATCCTTATGAGTACGATTATCCTTTTTCTTTAATTGACAAACATCGCAAATACCGCAATCTGCTAATTGGTTTTCATCAAAATACTTTAAAATAAATGAACTCCGGCATTGTTTTTCATTTGAAATATAGGAGAGCATACTCTTTAAATGATCACTCTTGTTTTGATTGAGCAACTGTATCTTTTTTGCGAACCTATTGATGGTTTTATCGTCCTCCCTTGGCGTTAAAAATGTGAGCTCTAAATCGTCACTGCTGGCCTTATAATGTGCAATGTTATCATCGTTCAATTTTTGTAGTATTTCTAAAATGTATTTTTCACTTTGATTTGCTTTTTTGGAGAGCAAATGGGTATTGATAGGGGTTTCAAAGTCAAAAATGCCCCCGTAGGTTCTTAAAATAACAAGAACGGTATCAGAAATGGCTGAATTCTTTTCTAGGTAATTAAACAAGGTGGGCTGGGTAGCGGTAAATTGAAGCGTAACTTTTTGGTGAAAAGCTTCTGATAAGGAAAGCACAGAGTTCTGATCTAAAATACGCAGCCCATTATAGGCTAAAAGGGAATTGAGTTGATATTGATTACAAAACGCGTTAAAATTCAACCCAAAAGTTAATCCGCTGCCTTCGCCATAGGCTACGCGTAAATAGGCGTTTAGTTTTTGATATAGTTTTTTAACAAATACCGTATCGGGCTGTGACTTTAAAAATTGATTTTTGGCATAGGCAATATCATCAGCATTGGTTAAAATGGTGGCAATCGCTTGTTGCCCATCGCGACCAGCCCTACCAGCCTCTTGAAAGTAGTTTTCAATACTATCCGGAATCTGATAATGAACCACTTGTCTCACATCGGGCTTATCCACACCCATACCAAATGCATTGGTGGCCACGATCACATGTACTTTATTGGAGAGCCATGCATTTAAACGCTCTTTTTTTTCGACTTTTTGTAACCCTCCATGATAAAAAGTTGTCTTTATGCCTAATTTTCTAAGAAATTCAGCTACTTCAACTGTTTTTCTTCTAGTTCTCACATAAACAATTGCACTTTCTTCAGGAGCTTTAAAAATCTTTTTTAACTGATAGCGTTTGTCTTCGGTCTTTTTGATTTGAAAGGCAATATTCTTTCTTAAGAATGAATCCTTAACCACCAAAACATTGCTGAGGTCAAGATTTTCAATAATCTCATGTTGTACCTTTTGGGTTGCTGTAGCAGTTAGGGCAATTATGGGTACTTCTGGCTGTAACTCCCTTAAAATAGCACATTCTAAATAGGAAGGTCTAAAATCATTTCCCCATTGTGATATGCAGTGTGCTTCATCAATCGCCATCAAATTAACCTCCATTTGTTGTATACGCTCTTGAATGAGACTTTGCTGTAATCGTTCAGGTGATAGATATAAGAACTTATAATTGCCATAAATACAATTATCCAGCAAGTCATTCAGGTCGTTAAATGAGATACCCCCGGTTAAGGCTATGGCTTTAATCCCTTTTTCCTTTAGTGACGCTACTTGATTTTGAATTAATGCAACCAATGGAGATACCACTATACATAAGCCTTCTTTTGACAAAGCGGGAATTTGATAGCAAATTGATTTACCACCACCTGTAGGCATCAGTGCCAGTACGTCTTGCTTACCAATAACAGCAGAAATAATTCTTTCTTGTGACCCCTGAAAAGAATCAAATCCCCAATATTTCTTTAGATTCTCTTTAGGATTTAGGTGCACTATGCTAGGTTTAGTTCTTTTAAAATAAATTGTACGCGTTCTTCAATTGGTTGTTTGGGAACCAAAATAGGGGTGTAGCCAAATCTTTCATAGGTTTTTACAAGATGGCCATGAAGTTGTTCTGCTTCTTCAAAAGTTTCTAATCGTTCATCATCAGAAACATAGATTTCTTTCCAAGGGGGCATTATAAAAAGCTTATCATAGCGATGCTCTTGACTTGCCTTTATAAATTGTTCATCATAAGCTTGGTTGAAATAATCCATATAGGCCAAAACATCAGGCACGCCACGATCATAAAACAAAATAGTATCC
>CAYGUO010000255.1:0-3308 GCA_964353095.1 uncultured Flavobacteriaceae bacterium
GTTCTACATTGGTGCCTGGTGTCTCTGATGAGTTCAATATTTATGAAATGGAATGGACACAAAATGAAATACAGTTTGCCGTAAACGGACAAGTGTACTTTAAAGTTCCAAATGATGGCACCTTACCATTTAACAAAGATTTCTTCTTTATTATGAATGTTGCTATGGGAGGTACTTTTGGAGGAGCTATAGATGCTGCTTTTACAGAATCTACTATGGAAGTTGATTACATCAGAATGTATCAATAAAGGGTTGATTGAGTTAGTAGTTTAAATTCAAAAAGACCAGATTTAAACTGGTCTTTTTTATCTTTAAAATTAGTATCTTTTAGTTCTAAAACAATACCAACCAACTAAATACAAATTTATGGACAAGTCTGTTCAAATGAATAGGTCTTACACAGTTCTAATTAGCTTAATAGTGGCCTTAGGTGGTTTTTTGTTGGGTTTTGATAGTGCTGTAATTTCTGGTGCTATCAAGGGAATTACCGTTTACTTTGAAATGACGGATGCTATGCTTGGCTTCTCAGTTGGTTGTGTTGTTTTTGGAGCAATGGCCGGTAATTTAGTAGCCGGTCCTTTAGCTGATAAGTTTGGTAGAAAGAATATCTTGATTTTAGTTGCCGCGTTATTTACCATTTCTGCTAGCTGGTCAGCTTTGGCAACTTCCTATAATGAGTTTATCATAGCCCGAATTATTGGTGGCGTTGGTATTGGTGGGGCTATATTAATCGCTCCTATTTATATTGCAGAAATTGCGCCGGCCAAATTAAGAGGCAGTTTGGTTTCCTTTAATCAGCTCAATATCGTTATAGGTATTTCGGTGGCCTATTTTTCCAATTATTTCTTAGTCAATATAGAAGGGGATAGCTGGCGTTGGATGCTGGGTGTAGAGGCAATACCAGCATTGATTTATTTTTTGGCATTGTTTACGGTACCAAAGAGTCCTCGTTGGTTGATTCAGAAATTGAACAAGACCAAAGCA
Source organism: uncultured Flavobacteriaceae bacterium (assembly GCA_964353095.1). Lineage (GTDB taxonomy): Bacteria > Bacteroidota > Bacteroidia > Flavobacteriales > Flavobacteriaceae > Croceitalea. Next base: position 985 of record CAYGUO010000255.1, read on the forward strand.
GCTCAAAAAGTTTTAACTAAAATAGGTGGTGAGCAATATGCAGAAGCTACAATAATCCAAATTCAAAAAGGAGTAGATAAAAAAGAACCGAAAGGAAAATTGTCTGATATTTTTAAGAAGAAGTACTCCATAATAATGGTAATTGCATTAGGTATTGCTTTTTTTCAGCAAATTACCGGTATAAACGCCGTGTTTTATTATGCACCAACTATTTTTGAACAAGCTGGGGGTAGCACGGATTCTTCATTTTTACAAGCTATTGTTGTAGGCCTGACTAACCTCGTTTTTACATTGGTTGCCATATGGTTAATTGACCGATTAGGTAGAAAGCCATTATTGTTAATTGGTTCTATTTTTATGACTATAGCATTGGTTATGGCAGCTTTGGCCTTTAATAGTGCTACCTATAATTTTAATGAAGCAACCTTGAATAAGGTAAGTAATACTAAAACAAAAAATATACTTTCAGATTTAAAAGGGAAGTCTTTTGACAGTCAAGCGGCACTTTTTGCTGCGGTTGAGGATAAGTTGGATGAAAATAGTTTTTTGGACTTTAAACGCAATGAAATCACCAACTTTATACAGATAAATGCCAACTTGGTCTTGTTCGCCATTCTATTATATGTAGCTTCTTTTGCTATCTCTTTGGGGCCAGTAATGTGGACGTTGATCTCTGAAATATTTCCAACTAGAATAAAAGGAATTGCGATATCGGTAGTTGGGTTTTTTAACTCTTTGGTCAGCTTTTCGGTAACTCAAGTATTTCCCTGGGAACTTTCTAACCTTGGCCCAACCATGACCTTTGGTATTTATGCGGTACTTTCTTTTTTAGCTATTTTGTTTGTGTACAAATATGTTATTGAGACAAAAGGCAAATCACTAGAAGAAGTAGAAGAAATGTTGGTTAGAAATTAATTAAATAATCTTACTAGTGAAAACTAAGGTTAAATCTAAAAAAATCAGTTTAATGGATTATATCCAAATTCAAAATGAAGGTTACTATAAAATAGAGAATAGTGATTTTTTAAGGCCCTTTTTTATGAGCATTGTTAGTGATTCAAATCACTGGATGTTCATCTCCAGTAACGGAGGATTGACAGCAGGCAGAAAGAATAGCGAATACGCATTATTTCCATATTATACGGACGACAAGATTACTGAATCTGCCGAAATAACCGGGAGTAAAGTCATATTTAGAGTACGTGATGAAGACAAAACCAAGGTATGGGAACCGTTTTCAGATAAATATATCGGCGTTTTTAATTATTCTAGAAATCTGTACAAAAACGAATACGGTAATAAAATAATTTTTGAGGAGGTTAACCATGATTTAGACTTGACGTACCAATGCCATTGGAATTCAAGTAATGAATTTGGTTTTGTTAAAAAAAGTCTTCTAATCAATCACAGTGAAAACACCATTGATATACAGGTATTGGACGGTCTCCAAAATATCATGCCTTTTGGTATTGAGTCAGCCTTACAACAGTCTGCAAGCAACTTAGCTGATGCCTATAAAAAAAACGAATTGTTGACTTCATCAGGTTTAGGTATTTATACCCTGAGTGCTATAATTGTGGATAAGGCTGAACCTAGCGAAGCATTGAAAGCAAATGTTGTTTGGTCCTTTGGTTTAGACAAACCAAAATACGTACTCTCTTCCATACAATTGAATACGTATAGAAAAACAGGGGTTGTTGATCAAGAAGAAGATATCAGAGCAGAAAAAGGAGCTTATTTGGTTTCTTCTAATATCACCTTAAAAAGTAAGGAAAGTAAGGAATGGTTTTTTATAGCCGATGTAAATATAGGACCATCAGATGTTATCAATCTCTCTGAAACTATTGTTAAAGATAATGGTCTTAAAACAAAGGTGGTTAAGGATATTGAGCTTGGTACGGCCAATTTAATTGCATTGACAGCTGCTGCAGATGGATTGCAACATTCTGCAGATCAAAGAAGAAATACAAGACACTATTCCAACGTGTTATTCAATATCATGCGAGGTGGTATTTTTGATGACAACTACAACGTAGAGAAAAGGGATTTTCTCGACTATATAAGAAAGGCAAACACAACAGTGTTCGCAAACAATCAAACCATTTTAAACAACTTAAAAACCGTGTTTGATTTACAGCTTGTAAAAAGCATGGCAGAAACATCTAAAGACAAAGACTTTAGTAGGTTGTGTTTGGAATATTTGCCTTTAAAGTTTAGTAGGCGGCATGGTGATCCAAGTAGACCTTGGAATAAATTCTCTATTAATACAAGAAGTGAAATTGATGGTTCAAAAATTTTGGATTATCAAGGAAATTGGCGAGATA
>CAYGUO010000256.1:0-3297 GCA_964353095.1 uncultured Flavobacteriaceae bacterium
AACAAATGTTTTTGTTGATTCCTAAAAATTTAAATCTATTTCACTATAAATCATACAATTACATTAGGCTTTAGGGGAGTGATATTCAAAATATTTAAATTCTTCAATATCACCTTCTGATTTGTATTTAAACCCTAAAAATCGAAACCAAGTCATTTGCTTAGGATGCGTGGAGGATGAATATAAACGTAAGGTACAGCCTCTATAAGCCTTGGCCTTTTCTTCCAAAATTTTACGCATGTCAAAACTTAATTTTAGCGCATGTTCTTCCATATGTTTGCTGGCAATAAAAAAGGTTTCATACATTTTATCTGCAACTAGATATCCTCCAAGAATTGCTATTGGCTCGTTTTTAGTGGTTTTCCAGATTTTAGAATACCCATCAATTTTACCCAATTGTAAGCGCTTATTTATTGTTGTACTGGGGATTTCTTGATTATCGCCTAAAGACCACTCCCCTTCCGATATATACCAAGGATTATCTAGAATGTATTTAATATCGCCCGGGGTAATCTCAGAAGGTAGATCAGACATAAGGATTTAATTACTGGCGATTTCGTCGCCTTCATAAGTCACTCTATAAATAGCATCCCCAAAATCATCGGAAATCAACATAGAACCATCTTCTAAAAAAAGCATATCAACCGGTCTTCCAAAACGTTCTTGGCTTTCTTCATCTAGCCAACCATCAAGAAAGGTTTCATAAGCAACCGCTTTATTGTCTTCCAATTTCACTAAAGAAATACGGTACCCCACTTTTTTGGTTCTGTTCCAAGACCCATGTTCTGCTATAAACGCATGGTCTTTGTATTTTTCAGGAAACATTTTCCCAGTATAAAATTTAACCGCTAGGGGTGCCACATGTGCTCCTAATTGTTGCACCGGAGCCACAAAATCTTCACAAGGTCGTTGATCACCAAATTCTGGGTCTTTAATATCGCCGCCATGGCAGAAGGGATAGCCAAAATGCTGACCAGTTTCTGTAATATGATTTAACTCACATGGTGGAATGTCATCACCCATCATGTCGCGACCATTATCGGTAAACCACATCTCTTTCGTTTCTGGATGCCAGGTAAAACCTACGGTATTTCGTACGCCATGAGCATAAATTTCGCGATTGCTACCATCTGGGTCCATTCTTGTAATACTAGCATAACGTTTGTCAGCTACTGTTGAATCACAGATATTGCAGGGAGCTCCAACGGGAACGTATAATTTATCATCAGGGCCAAAAGCGATATATTTCCATCCATGGTGAAACTCGGTTGGATAATCATCATACACTACCTTAGGCTCAAGAAGGCTATCTAAGTTTGATTCAATATTATCATAGCGCAACAATCTGCCCACCTCGGCAACATATAAGGAACCATCTTTAAAAGCAATTCCATTTGGCACTTCAAGCGTAGAATCTAAAATCATGGTATGATCCGCTCTATAATCTTGGTCTCTATCTTGAATGGCATAAACGGTATTCTCATTCCGAGTTCCTACAAACAGCGTACCATCGGCACCCATAGCCATTGATCTTGCGCCATCAATACTATCGGCATAGACTTCAATTTTGAATCCATCAGGAAGTTTCAAACGATCAATGGGCAATACAGATTCTGGTTCGTCATATTGAACAAGGGCTTCTTTTTGTGCTCCTGTTTTATCTTTACAGGACACGGAAAGAATAAGTAAAAAAGCTAGAACTAGACTGAAATATGTTGTTTTCATAATTTGTGTTATAAATATTTTTTTAGGTTTTGTTTGAAATACATAGCACTATCGGTAATACTTTGTATCGAGTTTTTTGCAAAATTACCGCCTTGTTCCAAATAATAGTATTGTAATCCAGAACTGTCAATCGTAGAAAGCATTTCAGCATAATCTATGGAACCATTTCCTAGTTCCGAATAATCACGCGTTACTTTATCCATGTCTTTAATATGCCACATTACAAAACGTTCAGGTTGTTTTGCAATCAACTCCAAAGGACTCAATTTCGAAGAATGTACGGCCCAATACAAATCTAGCTGCAATTTTACCAAAGCAGGGTCTGTTTTCGCCATAATAAGCTCGTAGCCGTTTTGACCATTGTAATCTACAAATTCAAAATCGTGGTTATGGTACGCAAAGCCAAGATTGGCTTTATTGACCTGTTCTCCAATCTTATTTAATAGTTCAGGTAGTTTTTGAAACGTTTCCAGATTTCGATATTTTGGTGCTAACCACGGCCATGTAATATAGCTTTTGTCAAGTGCTTTGGCCCCAACGATACAAGCATCTACAAAACGTTTTAAATCATCTTCTGAAGCCTCCAAATAATCAGAAAAACTATAATGGCCACTAGAAGTTGTCAGTTCTAAATCGTCAAGAATATTTTTGAATTCGGCTGCTTTAAACCCATAATAGGTTCCCTTTTCAACATCATACCCGTAGGTCTCAAAATCTTCATATCCTAAAGACTTCGCTAGTTTTAAGCTGCCTATGGGGTCTTTAGCCATCGCATCACGAATGGTGAATAGTTGCAAACCCATTTTGAATTTTGATTCGGTTGACATGGAAAATAAGGAATTCGGAAGAAGCGCAGTAGCAAGCAGCCCAGAAAAGGATTGCTTTACAAACTTTCGCCTGTCACTTAATAAAGGCTTTATCATGCAGATTAACTGTTCATTGAATATGGAAAGTTAATGGATTTTTAGCAAGAAGTAAAATGAAGGCCCATTCCAACAAATCTCATCTTAAAAAATAAAATGAGGCTGTTTTGAAGGTAAGAAAACATCCGCTTTCAGACCCCAAGTATTCGGTGGAAGGAGTATGCAATTTGATTTTACCAAAAGTTACGGATTACCTTGTTCTCTGTAAAGACAACTAAAGATGCTTTTTAGACCGCCTTAAATTAAGATATGAATAGCAAATATGATTAAGCGATATTCCGACTTCGATTTTTTGAACTTAGGTGCAAATCAGTCACCACCAGTACGTTTTCATTTCGTTTGTTCAACCATTTTGTAAATCCGTCCCTTTCAAAGAAGTTCTTTGCATTACGGTTACCAATAAAAATGAAACTAGGATTTAACTCCTCTATTTTTTCTTGAACGTTTCCTTTTAGGTTGCCATAGGAAACTTCTAAATTTAAATTGATATTTACTTCCGCCGTTTCAGCTAACACCTGCATTTTTTTTATTGTGGTGCGGTAATCTTCATAAATACACCTTTTTGCAGATAACTGATTTGCCACGGATACAACCTTAGCAGGAGATTTTACATGGAATACATGTAAAAAAGCATTAGCTTCTTTGGCTT
>CAYGUO010000257.1:0-3296 GCA_964353095.1 uncultured Flavobacteriaceae bacterium
GAATATAACCATAAATGGTTAAAGTTATTTTCATAAATTTAACAAACCAATCTGGTTAACCAATCTGGTCAAATAAAATAGATATATGAAAGTTGAAGTGCTAACTAAGAATGAAAAACGGGATGTGCAGCAGGATATAATTGCCAAGCTTCGCGATTTAATAGATTTTAAAAATCTGGAACCAGGCGATAAATTACCATCTGAGCGAATGTTGTCCGAAAGGTTTGAAGTAAGCAGAAGTAACATCCGAGAAGCGATTCAAAAACTAGAATTTTTTGGAATTTTAAATTCCAAACCACAGAGTGGTACGTTCATAGCAGATATTGGTAGGGTTGCAATGAGCGGTATGATGAATGATATTTTAGGGCTAGAAGATCCTGATTTTAAGTCGTTAGTTGAAACTAGAATTCTACTGGAATTAAAGACGGTTCGATTAGCTGCATTAAGAAGGACAGAAGAAGACTTAGAGGCTTTACAAATAGCGCTTGATGCATACAAGAAAAAGGTGCTACACAAAGAAGATGCTGTTGAAGAAGATTTGTTATTTCATCTAGCAATTGCCAAGGCCAGCAAGAATAGTTCAATGAATACGTTCATGCTCATTATTACACCGGAGATAATTACAAATTTTGAAAAATACCATGTTTGTGATTCTAACCAATCATTTGTGGGTATCGAAGAACACGAAAATATATTCAACGCAATAAAAAATCAGAACCCAAGCCTTGCTAAGGAAATGATGAAAATTCATTTTAAAGTTCTGTATCAGTATTGCTATCATTCAGGTAATTAAGTTTAAATAACTGAAAACAATTAGTGCACAATTTTGTTTTTAGTAGAATATAATTTGGAGGAAGGTGAAATTTGAACGAATGCTTTTAAGACTCCATTTGGGCTAAAGGTATAATCAAATATTATAAGATTACAGAGGGTAAGATTCAGAATGTATATGCTCTTGATTAAAAAGGCTAAATACAATCTTCTCACTTTCTAGTAACAACCCTTGATAACTATTAAATGGCATCCATGAAAGTAAAAGGTTTGAGGTGGTGGGTAATAGGTTTAATTGCTCTGGCTACTGTAATTAATTATATAGACCGTCAAGCATTGCCAGTTTTGTGGCCAGATATTGCCGAGGATCTGTATCCTGATAAAACGGCGGATGAACGAAAAGGAATCTATGCAATCATTTCTACGATATTCATATTTTCTTACGCATTTGGTCAAGCTATTTTTGGTAAAATATTCGACAAACTTGGTACGAGAATTGGTTTTGCACTATCCATAGGATTTTGGTCCATCGCAACGGCACTGCATGCTTTTGCAAAGGGAGTAATTAGTCTCAGTATTTTTAGATCATTGCTAGGGGTCGCCGAGGCTGGAAATTGGCCCGGGGCAGCAAAAGGAAATGCGGAATGGTTTCCTACTAAAGAACGTGCATTTGCTCAAGGTTTGTTTAATTCCGGAGCGGCAATTGGAGGAATTATAGCTTTTCCTACCATAGGGTTGTTATCCGTTTATTTCAATTGGCAGTGGATTTTCATTTTGGTCGGAATAACAGGATTGTTATGGCTGATTCCGTGGTGGATATTAGTAAAATCACCACCTAAAAATCACCCTTGGATAACCGATGAGGAACGCACCTATATCTTAACCGGGCAGCAGAACCAAGACGAAGATGCAGACGGGGAATTTGACGAGGGCTATAATCCCGATACAACTACGATGCTTAAACATAAGGAAAGTTGGGGAGTTATTCTTGCCTCTGCTGCACTTGACCCTATTTGGTGGTTATTTATCTTTTGGATACCAATCTATTTGAACGAGGTATACGGCATGGACGTAAAATCAATTGGGTTTTATGCTTGGGTGCCCTATGTAGGTGCTATGTTCGGTGCTTGGTTTGGAGGACTTTTAGCTCAAAATCGTATTAAAATCGGTTGGTCCGTAAACAAAACCCGAAAGTTCGTTATTACACTTGGTTGTTTAATAATGTTACCTGCGCTACTTGCCATGGCAAATCCGGGTGGACCTGAAACTGCTGTTATTTTAATGGCAATTATTCTATTCGGTTTTCAAACGGCAATAGGAAATGTCCAGACCTTACCAAGTGATTTATTCGGCGGAAAAACAGTTGGTACCCTGTCTGGATTTGCGGGTATGGCCGCCAAGTTGGGAGCATTTGGCTTAACGGCATTGGTACCGTGGCTCACATCAGGTGGTAATTATACCCCTGCTTTCATAATCGGTGCGGCACTGGCAATCATCACAATGGCGAGCGTATGGGTATTATGCCCTAAAATTGAACCATTAAAAAGTAAATGATAATAAAAAGTTTAAAATTAATATACAATGAGTAATAAAGGAAAAGTTGCAGTAGTTACAGGTGCTACAGGAGGAATAGGTTTTGAAGTAGCCAAAAGATTAGGTACGGATGGGTACACTGTAATATTAAATGGTATTGACGATGCCGCCGGAGCGGAACGTATAAAAGAACTTACCTCTCACGGCATTACGGCAGCCTACATGGGTTTCGATGTTACCAGTGAGGATGCTGTTACATCTAACATAAAGGCCATAGGAGAAAAGTACGGTAGAATTGATGTGCTTGTTAACAATGCAGGTGGATTAGGGGGTAGATCTCGATTTGAAGAAATGACAACGGAGTTTTATAGAAAGGTAATGGCCTTAAATCTTGATTCTGTGTTTTTTGCATCAAGAGCTGCGATTCCTTTCCTTAAAAAGGGAGAGCATCCTTCTATTATAAACTATACCTCAAATGCAGGGTGGACAGCAGGTGGTCCTGGAGCAGGTATTTATGGCACCTCTAAAGCAGGTGTTCACGCTATAACTAGAGCCTTGGCAAAAGATTTAGCGGAATATGGTATTCGAGTGAATGCAGTTTCTCCTGGAACAATTGACACACCGTTTCACGCACAAATTAAAGCTACCAAACCAGAAGTCTTTGCTTCGTGGGCCAATAATATTATGTTGGGAAGATTGGGTCAACCGGAAGACGTTGCAGGTGTCATCTCGTTCTTGGCAAGTAAAGACGCTTCTTTTATTACGGCGGAAACCATTCAAATAGGTGGTGGTCAAGCTTTAGGAATTTAAAAATTATAGATTTTAATACTGTTTTTTGCTGTTTAGGTGTCTAAACAACTAACCAAACTTATACGGCGGAAAGCAGTTTTAAACCAATATAGTCGATATGAAAAAAGTAGTAACCTTCGGAGAGATTATGCTCCGTTTGTCCCCTCCGGGATTCCTGAGATTCTCACAGGCGAGTTCGTTCG
>CAYGUO010000258.1:0-3260 GCA_964353095.1 uncultured Flavobacteriaceae bacterium
TGGAAATACCGCAGGATTTTCCAAAGTAGGCGAGAACAAGCAATTACTTATAGCCATTGTGGCTGTTGCACAACCAAATATTTTTTCAAATCAAGTTGTTTTTACTAAATCGTATTAACAAATACACCTGAAAATCAATGCTTTAGGGGTTGATGGAAATTTAAAACCCTTATTATTTTTCTAGATTTTGAGTTGTGCAACGGTTACCATTGTTGTAAACAGTGTTTTTTTATTCCCACATGTAATTTTTGATTTTCAGTTATAAAAACTGGCAGTTTATCAACTCCAAGCCTTAATCCATTTCCAATTATACTTTTTCGCAAACAATATTTTATTTTTTTTACGGTATTAATTTTTCAACTAATACTTTTCCGAATTTAAAACCAAGCAAACCAAAAAATACTCCAAACGCTATCCAATACATTCTGTGTTTTGTATCATATTCAAAATTTATTGTTTCGATTGATTTTCCATTTTCAGAGAGTTGAACGTTAATTCCATCTTTCGCAAATAATTTAGCTTTAGATTTTAAAATATACGTTTTAGAGTTCATGTCAAATTTATGTTCAATTCCAGTTATTGAAAATTTATTCGAAATTTTCTTTCCATTTACTAGAACACTTTCAAATCCGAGTACAGAATTTAAGAATTCAATTTTATTTGAGTCAATGTTAAATTCAGCGTATTTCATTAGTTATGGTTTTTTACATTGTTTACAACAATTGGATAGCATTAATGATGCGATCCTGCGTACAACTAACACTAATATAAGGAATACGATTTTCCTTTTAGTAACTTAATAACATGGAATTGGTAGCTATAAAGAATTATTACACGCATAAAAATGATTTAGACATACGAAAATGCTAACACCTAAAGAATAATGTAGAAGGCTGTTGGTTTTAGGGAGAGTTTTATATTAAATGTATCCTTAGTCGTTCTGAAGGTATTCAACAGCCCGAGCAATGATTTCATCGTTATCGACATCAAAGTCTGGTTGTAGGCTATTTCCAAATATATTTTTTTGGCGGTCAGCTAACACCACCTGGGTAAGGGCTAATGTTGAACTATCACTTAAAGTATAACCACCATTTCCCGTAGATAAACCGCAAGTTGGAGAACCAAAAGAGGTAGTATTATCCCTATTTATAAATGAAATTGCGATGGCCTCACCAGAACTGGCTGTTGCTTTATCAAGTAATACGGCCACTTTAGGGTTTTCATTAAATAATGTGTAAGGATTTTGCACTTGGACAATCGGTACTTGTCCGGAGAATGAGGTTCCTTCTGAATAACTCCAAGAACGTTCTTCTCCGTTTGGCCCTATAAAGTAACCAGCAATGCCCTCACCAAGAATGGGTCCAATACCTGCAAGCATAGGAAACATATTACCCCCAGTATTTGGACGTAAATCCACAATCCATCCTATATTTTCAGGTGTGTCCTGCTCCCTAATGATTTGGTGCAAATTTTCAGCAAAAGCTCTTGTTTCTTCATCTTCTGATTGACCATCAAAATCTAAAACGAAGATATAGCCAATATCATCAGGAATGCTTCCAGCATTAGGCGGAGAGGAATTAACAAAACACATGACGGTGGAGGCTCTAACAAGCTCTCCATTTGCTCGACGTATAAAACTGTGGTTATCTCCTAACAGTGCTAGCGCTCTTAGCATAGCTCCAGATTCATAAACGTCATCTATACTTTGGGCTGTACCAGCAACTTCAAAAACCTCATTTCGAAAGTCCGACCAATTAATAGTGTTACGATTCAAGGAATTGGACTTCATGATATCAATAACTTCATTTAAAAAGTTTGTTGCCCTAATTGAGATTTCTGCTTCCTCAGGTGGATTTTCATTGGTATCGTTATCACTACAAGAAAATAAGAAAACACTTGCTAGTAAGGTAAAGAAGTAGTTTTTCATTATGAGGCTCTTTTATTCCAATTTAAGATTTCCTTATAAAATTTCAAAATGTTTGGAGCTAATGTTTTTGATGCACTTTCCCAAAATATTAATAGGGAGGGACTATATGCAAGGTTAATAATTCCACCAAGTATTCGTATTCAATATAGTAAACCCGCTAGTCTAGCTATCTTGTTCAATGATGTTTACTTTTTGGTTTTCTAACATATTCATCATGTTATAAGCTCTTTTTCCTCCGTACTATTTTGACAATTCGGTTAATTACGATTTCCGATAAATTCCATTCGTATCCTTCAAAATCGGTGGTGTTGATAAATTGAACGACAACGGTATCGATGTCTTCGTGGTATTCTGCAAGGCTCTGATAGCCAACGACCAAACCTCCATGATCGTATTCATAGGGATAAATCTCTCGTTCCCCTTCATCAAATACGGAGCCATCGTTCAAAGCCCTAAGAAATATACCCACATCTTCTGCGGTAGCTAACATTCCGTACTCCCTAGCTTTAAAATCCTCTTCATATCCTACATAATAGCCACTCATGACATCCTCTAAATTTACCTCCTCAAGCGAAAAAAACGTATGGTTCAGTCCTAAGGGAATCAAGATTTTCTCTTCGATATACTGGTGGTGGTTATAGCCTAATACGTTATCCATAATCTGACGAAGCAACAGATAATTCGTATTCGAATATTCGTAGCCTTTATCAGGTTCAAAACTGGCCGGTAAATCAAGGGCAAAGTCAAGGGCTTTTTTACCATTGTCCTGTTCATTTTCCCAGTACTTGGAATTATCGGTGAAATTGGGAATACCGCTGCGATGTTGGACCATCATTCTCAAGGTGATTTTTTCTGCATTTTCGATTCGACCCACAAGTTCGGGAAAGTAATCAGCGAGCGTTTCATCTAAAGACAAGCGTTCTTCCTTGACCAGTTTGGTGATGGCAACCGCAGTATATAGCTTACTTAAACTTGCAATTTTGAACAAGGATTTTGGATCGGCCGGTATTTTGTTTTCTCTGTCTTTCCATCCACCTGTGTAAAATGCCGGTGGTTTTCCGGCTTGATCTACGTACACTATCATTCCGTCAAATCCGTGACCAATGGCCTCATGCACTTGTTTTTGAATGGTATCCGGCAATGGTAGAATCCACGCTTTGACCAATATCCATGGCACGAAGTACAAGGAACCAATGCTTGCGGCAATAAATAGGATTCTGAGTATTTGTTTTGTTTTTTGCTTTTTCATAATGCCGTGGTTTTTTTATACTGTCTAAAAACTTATAAGTGCTCAACTTTTGCCTTTCGCCAAAAATAGATGGCAAATAGCGTC
>CAYGUO010000259.1:0-3246 GCA_964353095.1 uncultured Flavobacteriaceae bacterium
ATAATGCTACTGAAATCGCAGCTAAAGGAATCAAAGAAATTGTTTTGACCGGAGTTAATATTGGCGATTATGGAAAAGGTGAATTTGGAAATAAAAAGCATCAGCATACTTTTTTTGATTTGGTAAAAGCTTTGGATGAAGTCGCTGGAATTCATCGACTTCGAATATCTTCCATAGAGCCCAATTTACTTAAAAACGAAACGATTGATTTCGTTTCACAAAGCAACTCGTTTGTTCCCCATTTTCATATTCCCTTACAAAGCGGTAGTGATGTGGTTTTAAAACTAATGCGAAGACGCTATTTGTCCAATCTTTATGTAGATAGGGTCAATCGTATTAAGCAGGTAATGCCAGATGCTTGTATAGGTGTTGACGTGATTGTGGGTTTTCCTGGCGAAACCGATGAGCTGTTTTTGGAAACCTATCAGTTTTTGACCGAATTGGATATTTCATATTTACACGTGTTTACCTATTCGGAACGCGACAATACCGTGGCTGCCGAAATGGCAAATGTAGTGCCTAAACAGGTGCGAAGTAAAAGAAGTAAAATGTTGCGCGGCTTGTCCGCTAAGAAAAGGCGCGCGTTTTATGAAAGCCAAATAGGTTCGCAACGTACCGTTCTTTTTGAGGGGGAAAATAAGTCGGGATATATTCATGGTTTTACCGAAAACTATGTCAAAGTTAAAACACCATGGGATCCGGCATTGGTAAATACATTACATGCAGTAACATTAACGGAAATAGAAGAAGATGGTCTGGTACGCTTTGAATTTGTGCGAGCGAAGATTACAGTTTAATGTAAAGCGATTGCTTCACTTCGTTCGCAATGGGGCATAAAAAAACCTCTCGATGGAGAGGTTTAGGATTTGGTTAGATTCGTATGCCTACGGGCAACATTTCCTTATACTGCCTATTCTTTCTCAAGAAACCTGCAATGTGTGGACTGGTTGGTACCACTCTAAGGTTCTTTTCTTGAATTTGATTAAGGACAGCTTTGATAAAAGACTCTTTAAATCCTTCTTGGGTAATTTCTTCAGGAATGACCAGTTTGGTTAAAAAAACTTTCCTTTCTTGTGAAGAGTATTCGATTTTTGCTAAATGACCATCTACTTTGGTCTCGAACTGGCGCAAGAAACTGTTATCATTAATTTCCATCTCTATCATATAGTTATAGTTTTCTATTGGTGTTAGACAAAAAAATTACGATTGCTTGATATATCGTAATTTTACTTTATCCCGAAATTCAGATTAATAATCTGTGTGGTAAATTATAAACAGAAAACAAAAGTAGTTAAAAATTTCCTAATTTCCTAGGAGAATAGAGCATTTGCGCAATATGATCGACGATAGAATCCCCGTTTACTTTATTCCAGGTATGGCTGCTAATCCTTCCATTTTTGATGAAATAAAGTTGGACGAATCAAAATTTGAAGTACACCGTTTGGCCTGGTTTCAGCCAAAAAAAGGGATAAGCTTTGAAGAATATGCCAAAGAAATGTGTCAGAGTGTTATACATAAGAATCCGATATTGCTAGGGGTTTCATTTGGGGGACTTCTTGTACAAGAAATGGCGAGACATATTACCACAAAAAAAGTATTTGTAGTCTCAAGTGTGAAGTCAGAAAAGGAGTTACCTAAAAGGATGCTTTTTGCCAAGTACACCAAAGTACACAAACTATTACCTACTGGTTTAGTAAATAATGTGGAATTACTCGCTAAATATGCCTTTGGTGAAACAGTTACCAAGCGTTTGCATTTGTATGAAAAATACTTGTCTATTCGCGATAAGTACTATATTGATTGGAGTATTGATAATATAGTCAATTGGAAACAAAAAGAGGCCTTACCCAATTTAATTCATATACATGGTGAAAAAGATGCTGTTTTTCCAATAAGTAACATTAAAGATTGTATTAAGGTAAAAAATGGCACACATACCATGATCATTCATCGGGCAAAATGGTTTAATGAAAACCTACCCATACTAATTTTAAGATAATGGAGTTAAAATTCATAGTATCTTGCAATAGAAATAAAAAACATGAAGCACTTAAAGAATATACTGGCAGCAATTGGTTTTATTGTTGTTATCGGAAGTCTAATTTACGCGGTTCAAACGGATTCAGAATCTGATGCTGAAATAAATCAAGAAACGGTGGTCACCACGGAAGCCTTTGTAAATGATGGGTATCGCATAAGTGCCATAGCTATTCCAGAAGATTTGAATTTCGCTGGCGAAAAAGTTCCGTTAAATGACCCAGAGGTTATGGAACGTGTTGATCGCGAGTTTTTGGTGAATACCTATTGGCAATCGAATGCCCTTTTATTGATGAAACGCGCAAATAAATACTTTCCCATCATAGAACCAATTCTTGCCAAAAACGGCATTCCTGATGATTTTAAATATTTAGCGGTTGCAGAGAGCGGACTTCAAAATGTAGTGTCCCCAGCCGGTGCGACAGGTTTTTGGCAAATTATGAGGGCAACCGGTAAAGAATATGGCCTTGAAGTAAATGCAAATGTAGATGAGCGTTATCATGTTGAAAAATCAACACAGGTAGCATGTGACTATTTAAACAAGTGGAAAAGTCGTTTTGGTAATTGGACCTTAACTGCAGCTGCCTATAATGCAGGGCCAGCGGGAATTCAAAAGTATAGGGACATTCAAAAAGTGAGTGATTACTACGACCTATTGCTGGGAGAAGAAACGGGTCGCTACCTTTTTAGGATAATGGCTATAAAAGAAATCATTTCCAATCCTGATAAATATGGATTTGATGTGGAGAACGATGATTTTTATAGTGCAGTACCCACCTTTTCAGTGGAAGTAGACAAGGCAGTTGGCAGTTGGGCCGATTTTGCCAATGAATATGAAATCAACTATAAGATTTTAAAACGCCATAACCCATGGTTACGAGAGCCGCATTTAAACAATGCTTCTGGCAAAAAATACACTATTGAAATTCCTAACAAAGGCTATTATAGAGAAACGAAATAGTCTGCAGTTGTAGTTAGCAGTAGCTAGTATCTGTACTTAAGTTTAAAAAGTAAAAACAAAATGCTTTAAAAAGTTTTTTTTAACCAACAACCAACAACCAACAACCAACACCTAAATCTTTTTCATTTGCTGTTGCATCATTTTAATTTGATCTGTCAGCATATTATTCTTATCTAATTTTTTAGCTTCTTGAAGTAGGGTAGTGGCTTCGCGCTTTCTCCTTTTTTGCATGGCAATACCAGCTAAAC
>CAYGUO010000260.1:0-3242 GCA_964353095.1 uncultured Flavobacteriaceae bacterium
ATCTGGCGTTGTTCTAGATAATAGTTCACAAAATTTTTGTCATCTGTAGATCGCACGATTTTATCCACCCCATTGGCTTTGCGAATCCATACATAGCCCTCTTTGGCATTTTTAAATTCGTACCGGCTAAAGCCCATTCGCTTTAGAAATCCGTAGGCATATACATTATTAAACTTATATTTCTTTTGATTGTTGACGTAGGCTTCATCCCAAAAACGCATGGGCGTAGCGTTCTCAATTAATTTTTTCAGCTGGTTAGTAAACTTGACCTTGGCATCTTCTTTATAAAAGACTTCGACAAAATCTTTGAAGTCCTTTCTGGGGTTGCCCCGTTTGTCCCGATATTTCTTGAGCGCTTCCGGAAGCCAAATCAATTTGATATCCAAAAACTTCAAGCCCATTTTTACGGCTTGGTTCATGCCAGTAGTATCAAGGTCGCCAATGTAGTAGAGGGTATCAACCTTTTCCATTATCCTTTTATAGTCGTGGTAGTCAAGCTGCTCACTTTCGCTATTGAACCACAACGGATAATGACCGAAGCTTCTGAGGTTGATACCGTCACTACCTCCGGAAACTATAAATGCCGCTTCTAATTTGATGCTGGGCATTTTTTCTTTGGACTCAGGGTTCCATTCCTCCTCCACCCTTTGGCGGTGTTTTCGCTGAGCGCTCTCGAGCAATGAAAGTCCGTGAATGTATTTTTTAGGTTTGGTGCCGGCGTATCTAAACCGATATCCTTTATCCAATGAATTGGGTTGGTATATCTTTTGCCAGGTTTCGTGGGCAAAAACGTAGATGTGATACTCTTCAGTAGCTTCAGAAACCACGGCCTCTTCTTTTTTAAAGTAAGTGAAGCTCTTGACGGACTCCAGATTAAATTCTTTGCAATGCTTATCCGTTACTGCAGGGCCGAGAACGGCCAAATCACTTTCATCAAAATCTTTATATTCAAAACGGTAGGTACCCGGTTCCTCACCGGCTTCCAACGGTCGCTTGGTGATTATGGGCTTGCTCAATTTGGTATCGAGCTTTGCCCCTTTAATGGAATACCTGGCCCCAAGTTCTTGGCATGCCTCAGCAAAGGTCAATCCCTCTTCGAACATGCAGACCTCGATAGCGTTTTTTTCTTTACCATCGCCGCCAAAATCGGTTACATAGTACCACCCATTTTCTTTTTGGCGAATACTGGCCGATGCCGTTTTCTCGTCACCACGAGCTTTAAATTTACGGTGTGCCGTTGAGAGCGCCTGGGGGGCTTCAGGATAATAACTTGCTATTATCATCAGGCCACCCTCAGTGGCATCCATTATATCATCTTTGTCTATGTAGCTCAATGCTTAGTCTTTTTTTTACTATCAATAAATGCTTGAAAATCAAAGTTGGTATGGTCAAGATTATCCATATTACCCCGCATGAATACGCCTCTAAATTCACTATTCTCGTATTCTTAAGATGTTAAATCGTTATCACGTAGTTTCATGAAGACATATGGCCAACTTTCACTATAGTCCATAATGTATTTAGCATGTGGGCGAAACTTAAAAAATTGTTTCAATATAGTTTCGATGGTGTTGTTCAAGCTTCGGTTATCGCTTTCTGCTAAAGCTTCCAATCTTTCCAATAGTTCACTTTCAATCTGTTGACTAATGGTTTTCTTTGTTTTTTTCTCCATCTTACCTATGCGTTTCTATGGATACATAATCATCCATGTCAGTAATGTCTGAGGCAAAATATCCTAAGATTTTAATGCCGTGAGAACCATCTAAAGGGTAATAGCCTTCAGTCCCTTTAAATTTTTCAATCAATCCTTCGGCAGTAAAATCTTGGAACATAAAGGGAATACTGTGCTGCAGTAATTTTTTGAAGAACGTTTCAATGTGTCCGTACTTTTCTATGTGATTTTTACTACCCACCCAGAAAGCAGCCATTTCTTTAATAGCTTCGTATGGACCTATTAATTTGCAATCATCACCATCATTCTTATCCCAATCAATTTCGACGGTGATTTCAAGTCCCGTTGGCACATGTTCTATGAGATATTTCTTTATTCCTTCCATTACAATTGGTATTGTGGTTCTGTAACATCTATAATCTGCATGAGCTGTGCTCTTCTGCAGTAGAGCTCTTCGAGTTTTACCTCGTTTGCTTTATACTCTTCAGGAATTGGATAGCCCAATTTTCTACGGTTTTCAAACTGCCTGTTTTGAGCTTCAAGCAAATTGATGTCGCTGATAATCTGTCTTAATTCTAACATAACTGTGGTTTTAAAAACCCCCGTACTTCGACTACGCGCAGTAATCGGGGGTTTCGTTTCTAATAAACACTTGCAAGGGTGTGCCTCGCTTAAAAAAAGAACGTATATCTAAGGTCGCCCTGAGATTAGGTTATGGCGCTGTGCCAATATTGTTGATTCTTGTTTGGTACTGATACCAAGCTTTTGATAGTATTTCTTTTTGGCCAAATGAAAAGAACCCATGGGCAGGTTCATCTCGCCTGCAATGACCTCATTAGTGGCATCAGTGGCCAAGAGCTTGGCAAACTGAACATCTTGACTGGTCAATTTGCTTCCATTAATAGAAGCTGCTTTGCATAACACCCCTTCAGAAGCACATTTGCCACGCAGTGGACAATCCCAATACTCACCAGCCTGAACACCCTCATGGCTTAAGTCTGCCTGATAATCAAGTCCACCAAAACGGCATTTAGTAAATTGTTCCAATCTTTTAAACTTACTATTGGGATGCATATCAAGAAGGTGCATTTTTACTTCTTTGTCAGCCTCAATGGCTTCTTCTAAAATTTGAATGGTAGCAAAGGGGAGTTCTGTAAAGTCAAGTACCTTACCATTGGTAATGGCCTTTACTTGGTCGTTCGATACAAAAAATTCGATACCGTTGTCAAGGATACCTGGTAGTACATTCTGATTTGTCATAATATGTATTTCTAGTCGTTTACTAAATCTCTGATACGCTTTTTCGGGCTTCCGTTTCATTGGCCATTTCCGTTAAAACTTCCAAGACGGTCCAGTTGGTTCGTTCGCCATTTTTTATTTGGCGAATCATTCCGCTACTGATTTCAATTCCCTTTTCCAAAAGGCGCTTCTTTGCCTCACTCACATAGCCATAGGCCAAGTTGTCTTTTAAAAACTCCAAAACCTGGTTATGCAAATGCACATTTTCTTCAGGCGTATTTTTGTCTATATTTGTTAGCAATTGTTATTATTTGTTGACAAACATATACAT
>CAYGUO010000261.1:0-3233 GCA_964353095.1 uncultured Flavobacteriaceae bacterium
AAACCGCAGGGGTTGCACTGATTGTTTTGTTTTTAATTGGTTCTTTGGTAACGGTATTGGGTATTCTGGCTTCATGGTATTTGATTTCTCCACAAAATGTGCTGGGCGATGATGGTAAAATTTTAGCGGGGATGTTAACCGGCACTTATACTGGGGGTAGTGTTAACTTTAATGCGGTTGCCTTGGCTTATGATTTTCAAAATCGTGGAGTACTTTATGCAGGTGCTATTGCTGTGGATAATGTGGTCACTGCAATCTGGGTTGTGGTAACGATTGCCTTTCCGGTATTATTGAGAAAACGGTTTAAAGACAAAAAACTAAGTTCGGAAACTGAGTTAAAGAAAGAGAACTTTCAGGGTACAATGGATTTGAAATCTTTTGGTTGGTTAGTATTTTTAGGGCTAGCAGCTTTTTTGGTTTCCGAATTCATTTCAGATTTGGTGCTAAGTATTCCTTCCATAATAACACTGTCAACAATTGGAATTCTTTTGGCACAAACAACTTTTGTTTCAAAGTTGAAAGGAGCGTATGAATTAGGCTTATATGCCGTGTATCTCTTTTTAGCTGTTATTGGGGCTTATTGTGAAATAGGTGCTGTGGTAGCTCTAAAAGAAATTGGATTGACTTTATTGTTCTTTACCGCTCTAGCAGTTTTAATTCATGGATTGCTAATTATAGTGTTTGGGGGTTTGATTTTCAGGGATTGGGATATGATTTCTATAGCAAGTCAAGCGAATGTAGGTGGAGGTACTTCTGCTATTGCACTTGCAGAAACCTTTAATCGTAAAGAGCTGATATTACCGGCAATTTTAGTGGGAACACTTGGTAATGCTTTAGGGACTTATCTGGGTTTTATGGTTGTGACAATACTCTAGTCCAGCGCTCTTCATTTTATGGTTATTGCCGTTTGAGTAGTTTTAGCACTTCTGTCTTGTAACTGGCACCGATTGGAATTTCTATTTGCTGTAATTCGACATCAACTTTTGTGAAAGCGGTTACTTTTCGAGTATTGACGATATAAGAACGATGAATCCTTAAGAATGTATTGGGGAGTTTTTTTTCAAAATTGCTAATGGTCTCTTTGGTAATAATATTCTCTGAAAGGGTATGTATCCTAATATAATCTTTGATACTCTCGATATGACTTATATCCTCAAAATTTATTTTAACAAACTTTTTATTTGAGTTCACATAGATATGGTCATTTTTCACCTCATCTACAGGGGTTACTGATTTTGATGGAGGTTGATTGGTCAAACTCTTGTACTTATTGATTGATTTGAATAATCGTGAGAACGATATGGGTTTCAATAAATAGTCAACTACTTCTAAGTCATAACTTTCTGCCGCGTAGTCACGATAAGCCGTTGTCAAAATGATTTTTGCTTTAGTTCTTGTTGTTTTAATAAAATCCAAGCCAGTCAATAGGGGCATTTCAATATCTAAAAAAATCAAATCGATTTTTAATGTTTTAATGGCCTCATGAGCTTCAACTGAATTTTCAAAGGAACCCATAACTTCTACATCTGGCAAAGACTTCAAATGGGTTTCTATAACACTTATAGCCAAAGGCTCATCATCAATAATAATACATCTAATTGCCATCTTAATTTAAATCTATGGTTAGTTCTACTTTAAAATCTGTTGTTGTTTCATGTATTGTAAGATTGTGCATTTTGGGATAGTTCAGCTCTAACTGTCTTCTCAAATTCGAAATGCCTATACCACTATTTGAGCCTGAAATTGCGGTTGATTTCGCCTCTTTATTTTTGTCATTATAAATTTTGAATGTCAATTTATCTTCTGTGGCAGTTAAGTTAATTCGAACAGTGGTTGTTTTGCTACTTCCCTTTGTGCCATGCTTGAAAGCGTTTTCTACCAGTGGAAGAAAGAGTAAAGGTGCAATTTCGGTCTGTTCATGAATTATGTCATGTTTGAAAGAACAGTTCAAACGATTTCCATATCTGAGCGTTTCCAATTCTATAAATGCTTTTAAAAGTTCTATTTCTTTATCAATCGCAATGGTGGGTTTCTGACTTTGGTATAAAATAAAGTCTAATATTTCAGATAGTTTGAGAACAACCTCTGGTGCAACATCAGATTTTGCAAGGGTGAGTGCATATAGGTTATTAAGGGTATTGAACAAAAAATGGGGTTGAATCTGCCCTCTTAAAAATTTAAGCTCATTTGTGGCTTTTTCTTTTTGTAACATTTCAATACGATGCTTTTCTTCAAACCGTGTTTTAAATGCTTTGATTAGCAGCATTAACAAAGCATAACTGTAAACGGTTGGGAAGTATGCAGAAAATAGGTATTGTGTATCTTGAAAAATTTCTTTAATGGATTCTTGAGTGAAGTCTTCACGAATAAAAGGTTCAACTAAATATATGACCGTGATACGACCAAGTACGGACAGTAAATAAACAGAAAGCACCAACGAAATACCAAATGCGATATACTTTTTGTTTAAAAGGAGTTTTGGTATTTGGTAATAGTTTAAAAGATAGGCGGCGCAAATTTGCAATGGTAATAAGGTCAAATGGTTTAGTGCACTAGTGAGCAACGAGCCTGAGTTAATAGTTGCCAGTACCATAAAAACAAACAATAATCCTATCCAAAAAAGCAAATGTGCAACTTGTCTTTTTTGAGAAATAATGTCAATAAATGCATTCTTTTCTGTCATAATGACTTTAAAAGTAATGGAATTTCAGTTGCACTTTCAAGATAAACTTCGAACGAGATACATCGTATGATGCATATTGGTTTCCAAATGACAAACTGCCAAATGTATTCTATAAAGATTCTGTGGGGAGCAATCGCCTATTGGTCTATTAATTGAAAAATATGTGAGACAGTACTCTAGTTTTATCACATCAATTAAAAACGAACATTAAAATAAAATCTTTATGAAATCATTAATTACAACCCTAATTATGTTTATAACTTTTCTTTATAACATACAAGCACAAGACTGTAAAGAACTATTGACTGCCGTTAAAAATGAAAATGCGGTTAAAGTTCAAGAATTGCTCAAATCAATAAATCCGAATTGTAGTTACAACGATGACATCATTCAACCAAGAACGCCTTTGGGTATGGCAGCTGAAATGGGCAATCTAAAAATAGTAAAACTCTTGATGGGTGCTGGTGCCAAACCTAATTATCGCTTTAAAAGAGATGCGAGTGCTTTGATGATTGCTGCCGGTCATGGTGATGTAGACATAGCCAAGTAT
>CAYGUO010000262.1:0-3222 GCA_964353095.1 uncultured Flavobacteriaceae bacterium
GCCTTTTGCTTGCTTCATCACCTTTTTTCTTCTGGCTCTAGAAGCTACTGCATTTACTGATCTTGGCATTTCTTTTTAATTTTTTTGTAGTAGGCGGGCGAAAATCGCCTCTTTTTATTTTACTCAGATGCTATTCACATCTTCATAAACTGCCCATCTCCAGGGTTAATAATTTTACCGAACGAACAATTATTTTAAACGTAACTGTTCTTTAATACTGTTGACATCTGCTTGATGAACTAACGTCGAGTGTGTCAATTTAAGCTTACGCTTTTTAGACTTTTTAGTCAGAATGTGACTTTTAAAAGCGTGCTTTCTTTTGATTTTACCAGAACCCGTAAGCTTAAATCGCTTTTTGGCACTGGATTTTGTTTTCATTTTAGGCATTTTTCCTTTTTATGATTTATCTCCGCTTATTTCTTACTTGCTTTTGGGGCCAAGAACATTGTCATTCTTTTTCCCTCTAATTTTGGCATTTGCTCAACCTTTCCATAATCTTCTAACTCTGATGCCAGTCTCAATAATAATATTTCTCCTTGGTCCTTATACACGATAGAACGTCCTTTGAAAAATACGTATGCTTTTAATTTGGCGCCTTCTTTTAAGAATTTTTCAGCATGTCGCTTTTTAAATTCATAATCATGGTCATCTGTCTGAGGCCCAAACCTTATTTCTTTTACGATAACTTTTGTCGCTTTGGCCTTCATGACCTTTTCGCGTTTTTTCTGTTCGTATAGAAATTTTTTATAATCTATTATTTTACAAACAGGTGGTTTAGCTTTAGGTGAAATCTCAACTAAATCTAATTCCAGTTCTTCAGCCTTATCTAAGGCTGCTCTGATAGGATATACTCCTACCTCAATATTGTCTCCAACCAATCTTACTTCTGGAGCAAGAATTTTTTCATTGATATTGTGAGGGTTTTTATTTTCCCTTCTCGGTTGGGGTCTAAATCTTCTTCGAATTGCTATGACTTGTGTTTTTAATTAAACTTAATTTTTTTAGAACGACTTTAAGGTACTATTTATTTCTTTTGAAACCAAGTCGGAAAATTCACTTATGGATATACTTCCAAAATCTTCACCACCGTGTCTTCTAACTGATATTGTCGCCGCTGCTTCTTCATTCTCTCCAACAATAAGCATATAGGGTATTTTCTTTAACTCCGCTTCTCTAATTTTCTTCCCTACGGTCTCGTTCCTATTATCAATGAGCGCGCGAATTTCGTGATTTTCCAGCGAACTCAAAACTTTTTCCGCATATTTTTCATGTTTCTCGCTAACTGGCAATATAATAGCCTGTTTAGGAATGAGCCACAACGGGAAGTTTCCTCCAGTATGTTCCAATAGTAATGCCACAAAACGTTCCATGCTTCCAAAAGGTGCACGATGGATCATTACGGGTCTATGTGATTCATTATCACTGCCCTTGTAGGTAAGGTCGAACCGTTCAGGTAAATTGTAATCTACTTGAATCGTGCCCAATTGCCATTTACGACCCAGGGCGTCTTTGACCATAAAATCTAGTTTAGGGCCATAAAATGCTGCTTCGCCAGCCTCAATTATGTAGTTCAGTCCTTTTTCTTCAGCAGCATTGATAATCGCCTGTTCTGCTTTTTCCCAATTTGCAGGGTCACCAATATATTTTTCTGGCTTATTTAAGTCCCTTACGGAAACTTGAGCCGTAAAATTGTCAAAGCCCAAAGAACCCAAGACATACAGGGTTAAATCAATTACATTTTTAAATTCACCGCTTAGTTGGTCTGGGGTGCAAAATATATGGGCATCATCTTGCGTAAACCCACGAACCCTGGTTAAGCCATGCAGTTCTCCACTTTGTTCGTAACGATACACCGTTCCAAATTCTGCATAACGCTTAGGTAAATCCTTATAACTAAAAGGACTGGTGTTGTATATCTCGCAATGATGCGGACAGTTCATTGGTTTTAAAAGAAACTCTTCGTCGTCTTTGGGAGTGCGAATCGGTTGAAAGCTATCTTCTCCATATTTTGCATAGTGTCCAGAAGTAACATACAATTCTTTTTGCCCAATATGAGGTGTTATGACCATTTCATATCCTGCTTTCTTTTGGGCTTTCTTTAAAAAATCCTCCAAACGTTCTCTCAGGGCTGCCCCTTTGGGTAACCATAACGGTAGTCCTTGCCCAACCTTTGCAGAGAAAGCGAACAATTCCAATTCTTTACCCAGTTTTCGATGATCTCTTTTTTTAGCTTCTTCTAGTAGTTCAAGATAAGCGCTAAGCTCTTTTTGTTTTGGAAAAGAAATGCCATAAACCCTAGTAAGTTGTTTATTGCTTTCGTCACCCTTATAATATGCTCCTGCAACGCTTAGTATTTTAATGGCTTTCACTATTCCTGTATTGGGAATGTGTCCGCCTCTACATAAATCTGTGAAGGAAGAATGGTCACAAAAGGTGATGTCACCATCTTCAAGATTGCTAATTAAATCTACCTTGTATTCATTCTTTCCTTCATAAAAGGATAGTGCGTCAGCTTTACTAACCGCTCTCATATTGAAATCATGCTTGCCTCGTGCTATTTCCAGCATTTTATCTTCAATAGTTTTAAAATCTTTATCTGAAATTGATTCTTCGCCTAAATCAACATCATAGTAAAAGCCATTCTCAATCGCTGGACCCACCCATAACTTTACTTTTGGGTATAACGCCTCCAGAGCTTGCGCCAATATATGTGCGGAAGAGTGCCAAAATGCCTTTTTACCTTCGTCATCATTCCAAGTATATAAGGTAAGGCTACCGTCCGTATATAATGGGGTATGTGTCTCAACGATGGTTTCATTGAATTTTGCCGAAATCACATTTCTGGCCAAACCTTCACTTATACTTTTAGCTACTTCAAAAGGAGAGCTGCCTTCTTGAACTTCTTTTACAGCTCCGTCCGGTAGGGTAATGTTGATCATGTTGCTTTAAAATTAGAATAGCAGCAAAGATAATATCTTGTGCGAATGCTACAATGATATTGACTTCTTTCCTTTAGATAAAATTTAGGTTAAAGAGCAGGTATTCAACGATATTTGGTAGGGTGATAAAAAGTTGTTATCTTGCATGTCCGCTAATATAAAAAGATTTTTGTTTTAATTTTCTGATAATCAATAGATTAAAACTTTTTCAAATTTTTATTTAAAAAGGTTTGGAATGATTAAAAAAACCTTTCTATATTTGCACCCGCTTTGCAGATGATGC
>CAYGUO010000263.1:0-2012 GCA_964353095.1 uncultured Flavobacteriaceae bacterium
TTTTTTTATTGGGGTTTGGTTATGTCTTATACGTATTGTCAGTTCGAGTGGCGGCCTGCAAGAGACGTTTTATCGAGAACCTTTGGAACACGAATGCTTCTCGATACAAATTTTACTCCCGAAAAAGGTCGTAAAATTCACTCGAAGTGACAGCAACTTTTTAATTACGCATCAAACCCTGCTCAATACTGGGTATCCGAAACCGTTCTGTGGTGGCGTTCTCGTGTTCTCGTTTAAAAATAGCAGCGGCTTGGGCTATAATTTCAGGATGTTGGCTTGTCATATTTTGTGTTTCAACGGGGTCTGTTTTGAGGTTATAGAGTTCTAAAGTAGGAGCTTTATCATCTTTTAGATGTTGCCGAATTACTTTCCAATCGCCCATCCGTAGTGCTACTTGACCCCCATATTCGGGAAACTCCCAATACAAAAAATCATGTTCTTTTTGGTTTGGTTGATTCAAAAGTGTTGGCAGAAAACTAATACCATCAGTAGGCCCATCAGGTTGAAAACCTACCAAATCTGCTAGGGTGGCAAAAACATCATACTGAGCAGAAATATGATTCGTTTGCGAACCAGGCGCAATATGATTGGGCCAACTGGCCAACATAGGTACGCGTATGCCCCCTTCGTAAACAAAGCCTTTTCCCTTTCCGTAGGCTTCTCCGAAAGGTCCGGAGCTATTAAAGAATTGGCCATCCGTACCACCAGAGTACGTGACGCCATTATCAGAACTAAATAAAATCAACGTATTCTCATAAAGGCCTTCTTTTTTTAAGTGTGCCACCAATTTGCCCACGTTTTCGTCTAAGTACGAAATCATGGCCGCATAGCCCGCCCTTGGATTTTGATGCGGAAAATAGCCTTTGTCGCCTAAATAAGGTGCTTCAGGTCCAAACTTTTCTTTGTAATAGTCTACCCAACGTTGCGGTGCTTGAATGGGGTTATGGGGTATTGGCGTGGCCCAATAGAAGAAAAAAGGATTTTTCTTTTCTTCGGAAATAAAGGAAAGCATTTGATCAAACATCAAATCTGGCGGATACTCCTTTAGCGTAAAGTTGGCATAACTATCAGGGTGATTGGGGTCTGCACCCTCGGCCAGTTTGGTGCCCGGTGCAATGGTATCATTTTGTAAATGAACCCGATTCTCATTGTGGTACAGATGTAACGGATAATAGGTGTGTGCCTGCCGTTGACAGTTGTAGCCATAAAAGAAATCAAAACCCATTTTGGTAGGAATAGCCTCTGTATGTGGTGCACCAAGTCCCCATTTGCCAATCATACCGGTACGATAGCCTTTTTCTTGTAGTTTTTTTGGAAAAAGAATCGTGCTTGAGGGTATGGGCCGCTGTCCTTCTAAGGTAGAGTCGTGGGCCATGGCACTATAGTTCCAAACATCACCGCGGTCTTTCCATTCATCATTACCTCGTATATAGGCATGCCCAGCGTGTTTGCCCGTCAATAACATATACCGTGCAGGTGCGCAAACAGGTGCACTGCTATAGTGTTGGGTGAAAAGCATCCCGTTTTTGGCAAGCGCATCAAGATGTGGGGTTTCTATTTTTTCTTGTCCGTAGGCACCAAGTTCGCCATAGCCCAAATCATCAGCAAGAATATAAATGATATTTGGTTTGCGGTCTGGTGAGGTGTTTTCCTTTTCTTTGGGGACACAGCCCTGAGCCAGCGTCAATAGAAGTAAAAGAAAGGTAAAAATAGTGGGTCTTAATATCATGACAGCAAGCATTGGAATAAGATTTAAAGCTAGTCAAAAAAGAAGAAAAGGACGAATGGAGCAAGGTGTTCAAAGTCATTCTTGTTTTTTACCGGCTTCTTTGAGCATTTGTAGCACTTTTTCTTTAGTCAATGCTTCAATCGTATGACCATCACGACCCACCATGGTTTCTGCGGCAAAAAGGGAATTTAAAATCGCCTCTTCGGTCGCTTCAATAGTGGCCAAAAAAAGTGGCGTCATGGCCTCGTTTCGTAGGGTGGAAACGGTTTTGGTATCCTTTTCA
>CAYGUO010000263.1:2022-3195 GCA_964353095.1 uncultured Flavobacteriaceae bacterium
GCCCAACATGGCCCGTTTGGCCAAACGCTCTAAATTTCGACTTCCCAAAGGGGCATCGGTCATGATGACCATCATACATGAACCATCGGCTTCATATTTAAAACTATCGGAATAACGGCCTAATTTTTTCCCTACTTGAACCCCATTGATTTCGAGAACGCCACCAAAATTAGTCTGTACCAAAACGCCTAAAGCATAACCTCCGGCCTTTTTAGGTAGAACTCGTGAAGATGTTCCGATTCCGCCTTTATACCCAAAACAAATAGTGCCCGTACCAGCTCCTACATTACCTTCTTCTACCAATCCGGAGCTTGAATTTGCAATAGCATCTAAAACGTTCTTTTTAGTAACATGCCGCCCACGAATATCATTTAAATACCCATCATTGGTTTCGCCCACCACAGCATTGACCGAACGTATAGTTTCGTTTTCTGGAAGTGCTAAGGTATATCCAATCAGGGCGTCTACAGCAGTGGCCACATTAAGGGTATTGGTCAAGATGATCGGTGTTTCTAAATTCCCAAGTTCTTTAACCTGTGTGTATCCAGCTAATTTTCCAAAACCGTTTCCAATATAAATGGCTGCGGGCACTTTGTTTTGAAAGATATTGCCTTGGTGTGGTAAAATAGCGGTGACTCCCGTTCGCACAGACTCCCCCTTAATCATAGTGGTATGGCCGACTTGTACTCCGGGTACATCAGTTATTGCATTAAAAGCGCCTGGTTGTAACACGCCAATTTCGATACCGTAATCGCGAACACGTTTTTGGGCTTGTCCAAAAGAGAACGTACAAACAACAATAAAAAAAAGTGTGAATCGCCTGCTCATGAGGAAGCTGTTTTAAGGATGCTTTTTAAAGGTACAAACAATATTGATTATGGGTTTTTTCCTTACATTTAGAGTGACTAATTCAAATGGTAGATTTTAGGTAATCTTCCAACCAAAAAGAACACATTATGAAAATAGTACTTTCCAAAGCTGGATTGCTATTGCTAGCACTTTCCTTTTTTACAATTTCAACAAATTCACAACGACGAAAATCAAATTCAACTCCTAAAGTTCCTTCGGAGCTATATTCAAGTTTAGAATATAGATCAATAGGTCCGCACCGTGGTGGTCGTTCTGCCGCTGTTACCGGAGTACGTGGTGAACCTAACTTATTTTATTTTGGTG
>CAYGUO010000264.1:0-2271 GCA_964353095.1 uncultured Flavobacteriaceae bacterium
CAAACAGAAGAGTCAAGTTCCCCCCATTCTTGAACATTTTGAAGGACATCTTCGTGGGCTTTATTCGTTATCAAAGTTTTAATTTTTTACAGTAGTCAAGTTCGGAATTAATTGAAGTTTCAAATTATCTATGAAGTTACTATTTGTGTATTTGTACCAACTTTTAAACCAATAGGCCATGTTTTTTGACCTTGTTTTTGGTTTGAGTGTTGTACTATGTTTTACGACCGCATTTTTATTATGGTTTAGAATTGGCAAAAAAAACACTTTTTCCATTCGTTTGATTGCACTCTTTCTTTTGTTTAAGGGCTATTCTTTTGGGTTTTATTTGCTGATCAAATATGGCGTTTTGGCCCAGGTTCCTTTTTTATACAAAACGCCGGTCCCTTTAGAGTTTTTAGTGCCTCCCTTAGCCTATTTGTATGTGCGTTCGGTTTTGAACCGTGAAACTGCTTTTCGCAAAAATGATAGTTGGCACTTGATACCCTTTGTGCTTTGTGTGGTCAATTATGCCCCTTTTTATGCTATAGGCCTGCAAGAAAAGCGTGAAATTGTAGCCTCGGTTATTGCCAATATGGATAATGTTTATTTGGTGAAGGATGGTATCCTTCCAGAATGGTTGGTTCTCATTGTTCAGTTAATGACGTTTTATATTTACTTGATTTTTCAATGGAGGCTGCTTTATCAATATTTTAATAAATACCCTAAAGTAATTCCAGCTAAGGTTCGTTACATTAAAAAGTGGTTGTATGATTTTGTGAAACTACAAACCTTTTACACCTCATCATTGGTATTGCTTTACATCATTAGTAGCTTTTTGGCATTTTCTAGGTTTGAGGAACAGAATGTGACCCTTATTTTATCAAGTCTATTAGTGGCGATTAGCTTTTTATTTTTAGCAGGATACCTTCTTTGGAATCCTAAAGTGCTGGTCAGGTTGCCTGAATTTTCCAAAAGTATACCGAGTAAAACATCACAAGAGCAAGATGACCATCTAGATGCTATTGTAAATGCCATAAAAACTAGGCAACTCTTTCTGCAGTCTAATTTAACTTTGACCAGTTTGGCACAGCAACTTGAAATACCAGCGAGAAGGGTTTCCACTTTGGTCAACGCCACAAATCATGCTAATTTTAATGATTATATCAATCACTTGAGGGTGAGGCATGCGCAACAATTGATTCATGAAGGGTTCTTAGCAAAGCACGCTATCGAAGCCTTAGGGCAGGCGAGCGGCTTTCATTCTAAAAATGCATTTTATCGTGCTTTTAAAAAGGAATTTGACTGCACCCCCAAGGTGTACTTAGAGCAGAATAAAGCGAGCTAAATTTTTAGCAGCAACAATTGGGACTTTAAGTTGGCAGTGTTTTATGTCTTATTCTGATTTGATAACGGCCACAGCCTCAATTTCAACCCCCCAGCTTTCTAAACCTAAAGCGGCAACCCCAACAAGGGTACTCGCGGGCATGTCGGTATCGCCTAATAGCTCTTTGCGTACCGCACGAAAAGCAGGGAGCATATCGGGCGAGTAATCAACGATATACGTGTTGTATTTGACTACATCATCAAAGTTAGCACCAGATTTTTCGAGCATTGCAAGCAGTTTGCCCAAGGCATCCCTGAATTGGGCTTCAAAAGTGTCGCCCTCGCCAACCTGGCCAGAGATGTAGATGGTTTTTATGCCATTCGCTGTTACAACAACAGCTTCTGAATAGCCATTGTGTGGATCAATATGGGTTTTAGAAAGTCTCGGAACTATCTCATGAGTTTCTGGTGTTTTGGGCGTTTCGATTTTACAGCTTAAAAGCAATAAAACAAGTCCTAAAAAGTAAGGTTTCATAACGATTAATTTTATTCCAAGATAATGTATTTGTCGTTAAAATTGACAAGGACAGGGCTGTCAGTTCTAGTGGCGGCCTACAAGAAGCGTTGCACTTCGACAAGCTCAGCAGAACTATCGAGAACCCTTCGACGATGCTCAGGACAGGCGCTTTGGTGCACACGAGCTTCTCGATACTAATTTTCTAGTACTTCGCAAATTCAGTCGAAGTGAGATTGGTTTTTGGTTGGGGTTTTACGTACCGTCAGTTCTAGTGGCGACCTACAAGAGGCGTTGCACTTCGACAAGCTTAGCAGAACTATCGAGAACCTTTTGGCTGATGGAATCAATCGTTTTTGCGAAATAGGTTTCCAATGCGCTTAAAAACGTTGGGTTTGTAATCAATCACCATTTCACCCATTATATCCTCTTCCAGCTCGGTCATGGAGACG
>CAYGUO010000264.1:2281-3190 GCA_964353095.1 uncultured Flavobacteriaceae bacterium
ATTTAAAACAACTTGTTTTTCTACAGTCATGAAACCAAGATACGAAATCACCAAAGTGACCTCAGTCTCCTTATAAAAATAGCTTAAAGCCAAACTAAAGTTTCCATCAAAATCAGTCTGAACACCAATTTTAGTGCCTTTAATAAAAACATTGGCTCCAGGTAGCGGAAGATTTCCGTCTGTAATCACGCCAAAGACTTCTATTACATTTTCTTTTGGAGGAATTAAAGGCTGTACGGCAATTCTCCCAACAACCTGTGGTGCTGGTGGTTTTGCGGTCGTACACGTGAGATTGCCTTCCAATTTTGTATTTGATGAAATAAAAATAGTATCATTTGCCTTTTTCTCCTGTGCCGCTAATGGGTTCGATAAGCTTAAGAGCGAAGTAAAACCAAGCATCGCAGCATTTCGCTGAAAATTACTTCGGGTAACAGAAGGTAAAGGGGTGTTTAACTGTTCTGGCTTAAAACGCCCACAAATATTTTGGTCGGCACTAATCTTTCGCGCCAATTCACTTTTTGAAATCCTTGTAAAATCAATAACCTCTTTGGCACAACTTTTACAGTAGGCCCCCTTTTGGGTGGCAGTCATTTGGTTCCAATCTTCATTACAAGGTTCTGGTATGGTAATTTTATAGCTCATGGTCTCTCATTTTAAGTCTAAACTACTGGCGCTGATTACGAAATACAACTGATAATGAGGGAATGGGCCTTTTGGTTGAGGCAACCATCAACTAGGGTCCCTGAAAGAGACTGTGATTGGCAGGTATCGAGAACCCTTCGACGATGCTCAGGACAGGCTCTTTGGAACACGAGAGCTTCTCGATACTAATTTTTCG
The DNA here is from genome assembly GCA_964353095.1 of uncultured Flavobacteriaceae bacterium. Lineage (GTDB taxonomy): Bacteria > Bacteroidota > Bacteroidia > Flavobacteriales > Flavobacteriaceae > Croceitalea. The sequence goes on from CAYGUO010000264.1 coordinate 3,120, forward strand.
TACCTCAAAATTCACTCGAAGTGACATTTATGTTTTTAAAGGGTTTTGTTTACGTATTGTCAGTTCGAGTG
>CAYGUO010000265.1:0-3160 GCA_964353095.1 uncultured Flavobacteriaceae bacterium
TTGAACGTTGCTTTTTTTGGTTTTGCGTCTTTAATTGAGCTGATTTTTTTCGTCCAATTCCATTATCCTTTATCTCAATTTGAACTATCAGATTTGTAACCTGCTTTACCTCAATTTTTAAAAAACCCTTTTCTTCTTTATAACGCAAACCATGCCAAATGGAGTTTTCTATATAAGGCTGCAATAACATTGGTGGAATTTTGAAAGCAGGGAGATCGACATCTTTTGCGATATTTACCTCGTAGTCAAACTTATCAGGAAATCTAGAGTGTTCTAATTTCACATAAAGCTCAAGGAGTTCCAATTCTTTTGATAGTGGAATAAAATCTTCTTCAGAATTCTCTAAAACTGTCCTCATCAATACTGAAAATTCACTCAAAAACCGGTTTGCACTTCGCTCATCACTTTTAGCGATATAGTTATTAACCGAGTTTAGCGCATTAAAAATAAAATGGGGATTCATTTGGGTTCTCAACGATTTTAGCGCCAAAAGGTTATTGGCCAGTTTCTGTTGATTATTACTACGATAATAGAAAAACGCTGCTATTGCCAACAAAAACATGCCAAACAATAAGGAATAAATAAGCCATTTTTGTCTTTTATTACTCTCTTCAAATAATCGCTGTTCCGTTACGGCCAAACTATATTTACTTTGTGATAGTTCTCGTTCTTGTTCTAAACTTGAGATTCGGTTTTGCTTATTTAATATTTCACGATTCAGTCGCGCTAACCGTGAAATTTCCTGCTCTTTTTTAGTGTACAGGCTATCTACTATAGTGCCATATTTTTGATAGTTTTCGAAGGCTTTATCAAAATTACCTTTATATCGATAAACCTCTGATAATTTTCGGGTCGCATCCTTTTGAACGACCAAATCATCTTCTTTATCAGCTTCAACGATACTTCGCTCTAAAAAGGGTATGGCTTCGGTTAACTTATCTTGCGAGATATAGGCATTTGCAATTTTATAATTGATACGTTGCGAGGTTATGGAATCTGCGCCCATACGTCCTATTTGCTCTTTAGGCACATTTGATGGTAATTGCTCCAACTCTTTTAAGGTTTCCTTCCTTAGCTGAATCTCGTCATTGAAACGATTAGCTCGATTATAAAAATCGGCTACTTTTTCACCTTCTTCAATAGCACGTTGAGGAGTCTGCTTTTTTGACAATGACAAAGAGCTGTTATAATAGTCTTGTGCTTCTATATTTCTATTTGCCGCGGCAAAAGCATCGGCCACTTTAGAATTTAGGTCGATTACTTTAGGAGAAATTTGGTTTTTCTCGGCAACTTTTAATCCCTCTCTAAAAAAACCCAAGGCCTTGTCTAGATTATTAAGCCCTATGTAAGTGTCGCCCAGCACCTCATACAATTGGATTCTTTGATAAGGAACCATCCTTTTTAAGTCCAATAATGGATTTAGTGCTTCTTCTGCTTCTTTATACTGTTTATTCAGCATCAATGCTTCCCCCAACAACAAGGTTGCCTTTGTTGTTTTCTCAGCACTTATGGCATCTTGTAAACTTGTAATTGCCAAATCATATTGCTTATGAAACAGATAAATTTCGCCTAAAACGGTCAAGGCATCTGAAAGCTCTTTTCTATTTCCTCTGGTACCTAATGCCTCTATGGACTGGGTAACAAAATCAATGCTTTTTTCAATATCAATCTTTTTAAAAAAGTTTGCCGAATCCAGCCCTACTCGATAGTCCATCTCATTTTTTAGTGCCGTTTTACTTCTGGTTGACCTAGGGTCATAGTTTTCAACCTGCACCAAAATATCTTCATCAGATGTTATTTGATGGCGTACTGTTTGAAAACCTGGACTTTGAAAAATTAGAAAGTCGCCAATATTGGCTTCTATCACAAATTCACCTAAAGCGTTTGTGGTTGTAAAAGCTCCCCTATCGGTAGAAACTTCCACCCCTGAAATAGCTTCGTAATTATCCTTTCCCTTAACAGCACCTTCAATTTTAACCGTTTTGAGCTGATTGCCATTCTGTGCTGATAAGGTGAGCGAAAGAAAAAATCCTATTAAAAATATGTAAATGAGTCTTGACATAAAATGTTTAAATCAAGGTAAACTTAGTTGATTTCAATCGGTTTATAAAATACTGTTTCATTAGAAAGGCTACTTATCATTGGTATTTTTCTGTGTTTACTAAAAATAGTATCTCATTGGCTCATTTAAAAGTCACGGTCACTCATTCCAAGTTTTTATTTGATTCCATCACCCATAGTTTTACTCCCGAATGTATAATCTTAAAAATCTATGAAAACTTTAAAAAATAGTATCGGTATTGTCTTTATGGCCCTGGCTATAGGAAACACTTATGCCTGTGAAACCAAAATAAAGAAAGACAATCATCAAAAAGTTATTGCAATGGCCAGTACGTCTGAGGACAAAAAACCAGAAAAACAATATGTTAAGATTGCGTTGCTGCTAGACACCAGTAATAGTATGGACGGACTTATCAATCAGGCCAAAGCCCAGTTATGGGATATTGTCAACGAGTTTACCCATGCTCGTTGCGGTAATGAGAATAAACCTGGCTTACAAATTGCACTCTACGAATATGGAAATGATGCCCTTTCATCTCGTGAAGGCTACATTCGTCAAGTACTTGGTTTTAGTAGTGATTTGGATGAAATTTCAGCGAAACTGTTTTCACTTACTACTAATGGTGGCGAAGAATATTGTGGACAAGTAATCAACACCTCTTTAAAACAATTGGAATGGGGTAAAAACGCGGATGACCTTAAAATGATTTTTATTGCAGGTAACGAGCCTTTTACGCAGGGCAAGCTGAATTATAAAGATGCAACATCACAAGCAAAAGAGAAAGATGTTATTGTGAACACCATATTCTGTGGAAACTATGAGCAAGGTATTGGCAGCAAATGGAAAGATGGTGCCGTTGGTACTGGTGGTGAATATATGGCAATTGACCATAATCGTCAGGTGGTTCATATTGAAACCCCTTATGATGATATTATTATAAAGTTGAATTCAAAATTAAACACTACTTATATTTCCTATGGCGCACTTGGCGCTTCTAAAGTGCAAGCACAGGCCGTACAAGATGACAACGCCCATGAACTCAATGAAGAAGTTGCCGTAAAAAGGGCCGTAAGTAAAAGCTCTCGTTTCTATAAAAAC
>CAYGUO010000266.1:0-3155 GCA_964353095.1 uncultured Flavobacteriaceae bacterium
GATTTGGATGAGTTAATGAAGCGCACGGCAAATAGGCCACTTCCCGCTGGTCGAATGACGGTAAACTATGCCTTTGTAGTGGCTGTTGTTTTGACCATTTTAGGAATTATATCCTTGTATTTTTTGAATCCGAAAACAGCTTTGTTCGGAGCAATTTCAATTTTTTTATATACCAGTGTTTATACCCCATTAAAAACAAAGACGCCACTTGCGGTCTTTGTAGGGGCAATACCAGGGGCAATACCTTTTATGTTGGGTTGGGTGGCCGCTACCAATGACTTTGGTATTGAACCCGGAACACTTTTTATGATTCAATTTTTTTGGCAATTCCCCCATTTCTGGGCACTTGGTTGGATGCTTGATGATGATTACAAAAAAGGAGGGTTTAAAATGCTGCCAACTGGTAAAAAAGATACGGGTACAGCATTACAAATTATTTTATATACCATTTGGATGATTATTATTTCTATCATGCCAGTATTTGGTTTTACCGGTAGATTACAACTTTCGATAGTTGCTGCCGGTATCATATTCTTAATGGGATTGGCAATGTTAGTATTTGCCTTCAAGTTATATGAGAATAGGGATAATAAATCAGCACGTAAATTAATGCTCGCTAGCGTATCGTATATCACGCTGATGCAGATTGTATTTGTTATAGATAAGTTTATTTGATTGATGATATGGATTTAACTCAGGGAACAGCAACGGAAAAGAATAACAGGGCAAAGAAAATGATGCTCTGGTTTGGTATCGTTAGTTTAATAATGGCATTTGCAGGTTGGACCAGTGCATATATTGTAAGTAGTAAAAGGGAAGATTGGCTTGATAATATTGATTTACCCCAAGCTTTCTTCATTAGTACTGCGCTCATCGTATTAAGCAGTATTACCTACATCTTGGCCAAAAAGTCAGTGAAGTCAGGAAACCAAAAAATGGCAAGCAATTGGTTGCTCATTACTTTAGGCTTGGGCGTCACTTTTATTGTGCTGCAGTTTATTGGATTCTCGCAAATGTTGGAAAGTGGATATTATTTTACAGGTCCAACCAGTAATATTAAAATGTCATATATCTTTTTGATAGCATTTGTGCATATTTTGCATGTTGTTGCCGGATTGATTTCTTTATTAGTGGTTATCGTGCAACAATTTAAAGGGAAATACAATTCGGAAAATATGTTGGGTATCGAACTCGGAGCAAGTTTTTGGCATTTCCTTGATATTTTGTGGGTCTACCTCATATTATTTATGTTTTTTGTAAAATAATTTATAGAATTATAGGTTTTCTATTGCGATTGACTTTTTCAATACATCAAAAGATGTATTTTTGCTAAAGTTTTATTAAAACGACAGTTTTTATGGATACAACGGTAACGACCGGTAATGAGGAAAATGTTTGGGGGGGCGGAAACAGACCTCTTGGAGCAAGTTATGGAAAGCTAATGATGTGGTTTTTCATTGTTTCGGATGCATTGACATTTTCAGGTTTTCTAGCAGCTTACGGATTTTCAAGGTTTAAATTTATAGAGACTTGGCCAATTGCGGATGAGGTGTTTACACACGTTCCATTTTTCCATGGCAATTATCCTATGATTTATGTAGCGTTCATGACCTTCATTTTAATTATGTCTTCAGTAACCATGGTATTGGCCGTTGATGCTGGCCACAAGATGAAGCAAAACGCAGTAATTTGGTATATGTTCCTAACTATTATTGGTGGTGCTATTTTTGTTGGCTCGCAAGCTTGGGAATGGGCAACGTTTATCAAAGGAGATTTTGGGGCGTTAGAGACAAATGGTGGCCGTGTATTACAATTTGTAAAAGCAGATACGGGGGACCGAGCTGCCATAGACGAATTTGCCGTTACTTTAAAAGAGGATAGGGTTCAAGATACCAGGGATAAGGGTGTTTGGTTTACGGATGAAGCTTCTTTAACAAGTTTTTCTTTAAACGAAGTAATTGAAGGTGTTAAAGCAAACCCAAATATTTTAATAAGAACAGAATCCATTAATGAGGAAGGTGAAAAAACCCTGTTGACAAGGGAACAATCTTTGGGAAGACTTAAAGATGCCGTTCGCGTGGTAGAAGGTGCTAACTTAGTTAGAAACGAATACGGCAGTCGTTTATTTGCAGATTTTTTCTTTTTTATCACAGGTTTTCACGGATTTCACGTTTTTTCAGGTGTAGTGATTAATTGCATTATCTTTTTAAATGTTATTATTGGTACATATGAGAAAAGAGGTCATTATGAAATGGTCGAAAAGGTTGGTCTGTACTGGCACTTTGTAGATTTAGTATGGGTCTTTGTATTCACATTCTTTTATTTGGTTTAACAAAATTTTTATTCCCTTTAAGGGGGTTCTTATAGCGTACACAACATGGCACACGAGCATAAATTAGAAATTTTTAGAGGTTTAGTTAAGTTTAAATCTAATATTCAAAAAATTTGGGGAGTTTTAATTTTCCTTTCTATCGTAACAGCTGTTGAGGTAGTATTGGGTATTATTAAACCTGAGGTTCTAATTTCAACTTCTTTTTTAGGAATGAAATTATTGAACTGGATTTTTATCATCCTAACCCTTGTTAAGGCGTATTACATTGCATGGGATTTTATGCATTTACGAGATGAAAAAAGTGCACTAAGAAGAGCCATTGTATGGACTCCAATATTCTTGGTTGCTTATTTGGTCTTTATTCTACTTTTTGAGGCTACTTATATTTACGAGGTATTTAAAAATGGTTTTCTCGCTTGGGATTTTTAAAATTAAGCACAAGATTTATAATATTGTTAAGGCGGTTTTTAACCGCCTTTTTTTATTTTTACATCGGTCAAAATTGGTTAGTAGGGTGATATTGTTGCTTGCTTATTTTCTGATGGACCTACCTTAAATTAATGATGCATTGACCTATGAAAAAGACCGTAGTTTTAGTCGTCTTATTTATCTTTCCACTGGTGGCTTATATGTTTTTTGCCTCTGGGGTAAATAACTTTGGTAAACTCCCTATTTTAACCGAAAACATCTCGGACATCAATACTTTTAGTGCTGACGTTACCTTGCAAGATAAAATCACAATTCTAGGATTTTTAGGGTCGGACGTTGAAAAAAGAAAGGGTGATGCTTTTAATCTCAATCAAAAAATATACAAGCGGTTTAA
>CAYGUO010000267.1:0-3136 GCA_964353095.1 uncultured Flavobacteriaceae bacterium
TCTGGTTTTGCTGTTCCGGCATATAGGCAAATTTGGTAAAGGCCGAGGCAATATTGCTCATGGTGTCTATCTGTTGTACCAAAGTATTGGAAAACTCCTTTACTTTTTCTTCAGCATTGGGGTCATCTGGACGAAACTTTCGCTCAAAGCTTTGTACTGACAAACGCATTGGGGTCAATGGATTTTTAATCTCATGCGCTACCTGTTTCGCCATTTCTCGCCAAGCTTGCTCACGCTCACTACGAGCTAATTTCGCGGCACTCTGCTCGAGTTCATCAATCATTCCGTTATATGAATCAATTAGTTTTCCTATTTCTTCCGACGGGTTTTCCAGCTCTATCTTTTCATTCCGCTGGTTCAAGTTAGTCTGCGTCATTTTATCTGCCACCGTTTGTAAAGAACGGGTGATGTATTTTGATATAAAATAGGCCAAAACCACGGCAGCAATCAACATCAACAAATACACCCCTCCCAAGCGCATGAAAAATTCCCGTAGCTCCATGTCGTTAAAGGAATTGTCTTCAAAATAGGGCAGGTTCATGATGCCAATGGGCTTGAATTTGGGATCGGTGATGTACTTATAGGTAGCTTGATAATTATCACCTGCAGTACTTTTTTCTTCAATATACCTTTTATCCGGGCTATTTAATAGATTGTTGAGCACCTCAGCATCCAAACAATTGGAAACGGAATCGGCTTCAAAGGCAGGCTTTGAGCTTTTGATGAGTCCCCCTTCCAAGTCATAAATATTGAAATTTACATTTTGAACATCGGCTATCTTATAAATTTCATCTTTAAAAATGAATTCCAGATTTTCGGTAGAGGGTTCATAGGTAGTTTCCCTTAGCACATAGTCAATACTTTGCAGAATTTGCTCCTCTTTACGTTCCAAACGGTTCTGATGATAGTCTTCGGATTGCTCTTGGTATTGAAAAAGGGTTACCCCAGCAATTAAAACTGATGCTATAAGCACCAGCATAATCATAGTGAAGAAGATACGTGACCTAAGAGATAATTTTTTCAACAATTGTACTATCGTTTGGGAATAAAGTTAGCAATAATCGAACCAAAACAAGTTCAAATACAAGAATCAAGTTCAAACACAAAAAATAGGGTTCACAAAATTAAACTTGTGCTTGAAATTAGAATTTAGACCTGTGTTCTCTACGCATCAGGGTTTTTATCACGTATTCTTTTATACAACCTAATCCCAAGCATCAGTAGTACGCCTAAAGCAATAATACCTACCACACCATAAATCCAATTAAAGGCGCTTTTTAATACCACCAAAAACACCACGGCAAAGAGTATCAAAGTGGTTCCTTCATTCCAAATACGCATAAAATTAGAGGTATATTTTACCTCGTCGCGCTGGAATTGTTTAAATATTTGATGTGATTTAAGATGATACGCAATAAGTAAAACAACAAATCCGAGTTTTACATGCATCCAAGGTTGTTGCAGCCATGCAGGCATTAATACTAATAACCAGACCGCAAAAAGAGTGCACAAAACAGCAGAAGGCCAAGTAATGATAAACCATAACCTTTTGGTCATCAGCTTTAGCTGATTGGTCAAAATTTCTTTATCAGGAGAAGGCTTTGCATTAGCCTCAATATGATATATAAATAAGCGAGGAATATAAAATAATCCGGCAAACCAGGTGACTACGAAAATAAGGTGCAGTGATTTTATGTAATTGTAAATTTCCATGGTTTTTAAATATCAAAGATAAAAAAGCGGTATATGAAACGCCTCTAAACCGCTACTTATAATTGTACTGCTCCAATACCTGCTGCCCATAATTTTTTATTGAACTCGGGTATCTTATTATTTTTAAGCGATAGCCCTTTCTGCTTTAAACCCAACCATTTCTTGTCCAATTCAACTTTTCTGTCTTTTGAGGGTTGGTTTACCCTTGGAATAGCACTGCTAGTAGCATTGATTAAATACAAATATTCAGCGGTAAACTTATTTGGAAAATTTTCCACATCGTCATAGGCTTTCGACTTTCGCTGTACCATATCATTATCCCACCTTTTCATTTCTGCCACTAAAGCGTTCCCCTCTTTTTTCAGTTCCATATCGTCAACCTTTTTCAGTACGGTTTCTAACTGGTTTTTGCCTTTGTAAAGCTGGTTGACCAGCTCATGCATTTCAGTAAGTGTGGCTTCGGTTTCGGTCATGAAAGCATCATAGGTTTCGTATTGCCCTGGCTTGGTATTATAAAGCGGTACTTCTTTAATGATTCCTTTCGTTACAAAAGCCTTTTCACCCACTTTCAGTGTTATGGTGTAGGTACCGGGGATGGCCCGATGGCCTCTATAATTCGCTTCAATATACGCTTCAGGTATACCGGGCATAATTGCATGATCCATAGTCCAAACAAAACGGTTTAGGCCTTCCTTTTTGTCCAAAGTCGGAGCAGGCGGTGGACCACCACCATATCGTTTATATTCCTTGTCCTTTTCTGATGAAAACGAATTAACCAATTTGCCTTTAGCATCTCTGATTTCTAAGGTGATTTCAGTGGAATCTAGTTTTGGTAATTCATAATACAAAACCATTCCATTGGCAGGATTAACACCTGTAAAAGCTTGACTTCCCTTAAAGTTTGGCGAATTGCCATTTAAAGCGCTGAACCAACTGCCGTTATAGGCTGCCTCTGGTTCAAATAATTGAACGGCTTTCTTTGGCTTTTCATATGATTTCAATAAGCCCAAATCATCCAAAATCCAAAAGGAACGACCAGAGGTCGCTACGATTAAATCGCCCTGGTGTACCATCAAATCTAAAACGGGTGTCTTGGGTAAATTCAACTGAAAAGACTCCCATTGTTGCCCGCCGTTCCAAGAAATATACATTCCTTTTTCGGTTCCGGCATACAATAAATTTTTACGGTCTTTATCTTCACGAACAACACGTGTAAAAGCCCCTACTGGAATCCCAGATGAGATATTCGTCCAAGTTTCACCATAATTGGTAGACTTATACAGTGCTGGCGTGTAATCATTAAACTTATATCGCGTGGTTGCTATATAAACCGTTGCCGGGTCATGTGGAGAGACCTCTATCGCATTCACCAAACATTCTTGTAAGCCTTTAGGCGTAATATTTTGCCAAGTGTCCCCTCCAT
>CAYGUO010000268.1:0-3029 GCA_964353095.1 uncultured Flavobacteriaceae bacterium
TAGCAATGAGATTGATCGAATTTTATGCTTTTCAGATTTGTTTTTACTGCCTTCGGAAACGGAGAGTTTTGGATTGGCAGCGTTAGAGGCAATGATGAATAAAGTAGCAGTAGTTTCTAGTAATACTGGGGGAATACCGGAAGTAAATAAACAAGGGGTAACGGGTTTTTTAAGTGACGTTGGCGATGTTGACGATATGGCCAAAAATGCCATTTATCTATTGAGCGACGATACCGTGTTAGAGAAGTTTAAGGCAAATGCGAAACAAGAAGCCTTAAAATTTGATATCCATAATGTTTTGCCGCTTTATGAAGCAGTTTATGAGCAAGCTTATAAATCACGACTTAAGAACTCCTATTAAGTGATGGTGAAAACAATCCTAGTCGCACTAGCTTTTTTATCCGTATCGTGCAAAATCCAGAAGGAAAATTCAAGGGATGAAAAAATAATGAATACTGAAGTTTTAAGTTTATTGGTTGAGGATAATTATTTTCCTACAGATAGCTTGGAAACCAGTATTATCAAAGATTCCAAATCGTTACAGGCTTTTTTTACGAGGGTAAATATGACCAGAAAACCTGGTATTCCAATCCCTGCAGTCGATTTCAAAAAAGATATGGTTGTTATTGTTTGTGGTGGTAAACGAAATGGCGTGGAAGGTCTTATGTTAGCCATGGGAAGGCAAACGGATACAACTCAAGTGATTCACATAAAAGAAGTGCCAAATGATACTGAAAACAGCTCCATTTCATATCCTTTTTGTGTTTATAAAATGGCAAGAACAGAAAAGCAAATCTCTTTTAAGTAATCGGCTTGTATCATTTTAAGCAGGTAATCGAGAATACCTATACTTTAAAAGTACATTTGACTGTCATTTTCTAAATTATTTTAACTTTACGGCCGTAATCCCCAAATTACCAAACTTATGAAAGCTACTAAGCTTGTATTACTTGCTTTATTAATTGGGTATGCCTTTACTGGGCAATCCCAAGATTTACAAATTACAAAGAAAGATAGTATTGTTGCTAGTTCCTGGATTTTTGGACTGGGCTTTAATGCTGTTGATGATGCAGGTTCAGAGTTTACTAATGTTTTTAATTTTGAAGAAAATTGGAATGTGGTACCTTTTCCATCTAGGCTAAGTATTGGTAAATACTTTAAGAATGGATTAGGATTGGAAGCTATTGGTACCTACAACCAATATATGGAAGGAAAAAATGTAGATGGTGCCATCATCGCGGAGGATACTGACTATTATGCCATAGATTTTAGAGCTAGTTACGACTTAAATAAAATTTTAGGGCGAACTGGGTGGTTTGACCCTTATGTTGGGGTAGGTGCCGGCTATACGGATGCAAACAATCAGGGCAGGGGTACCTATAATGCTACAGTTGGATTCAGAACATGGTTTTCAGATAGAGTTGGATTAGATTTTAATTCTACTGGAAAATGGGCGATGAACAATGAAAATGCAACAAACCACTTACAGCATGCTGTTGGTGTAGTTTACCAATTTGGTATTGAAAAAGGACTTTCTACCAAGGGTTTGGAGAAACTAGTTTTACTTAAAGAAATCGAGGAACAGCAACAACGGGTTCAAGACTCTATAGCTGATGCTAAAAAAGCAGAAAGGCTTGCAATGGAACTTGCAGAAGATTTAAAAAGAAAAGAGGAAAAGGCAAGGCTTGTAGCCGAAGAAGAGGCGAAACTGAAAGCTGAAAACGATAGAATAGCATCTGCTGAGAAAGAGATAAAAGATTTAGGATTTGTTTATTTTGATTTGAATTCGTCTTTTCTTAAAAAGGAAGATATTAAATTGCTTGATAGTTTGATAGACATTTTAAACGAAAACTCCGATGTGCGAATAAATGTTTCTTCATATACAGATTCACGAGGGTCAGCCACCTATAATTTATGGCTATCGGAGCGAAGACTTCAAAGAACTGTTGATTATTTAATGAACAAAGGGATTCCGTCAGTTCGAATTCAAAGTAAGGCAAAAGGAGAGTCTAATTTAACAAATGAATGTGATGATACAACGTATTGTTCTGATGAAAAACATCGTAAAAACAGAAGAACTGAATTCTCAATAGTTAAAATGTAGAACAGCTAAAAAAAGATTTTCTAAAACCATAAACCAACCATTTATGGTTTGAGGGTTTTATAAAGATTCGATTTATTGTTTTTCCTGCCTTTCAATTGCAATTAAATGGCTTATTTTGAGTTTATTTAACACCGCAAAGAAGTAATAATGCTGAACAGAGGCATCAGATTTATAATTGAGAATAAACTAGTTGCGTTTTTTTTAATTCTTCTGGTTTTTATTTTAGGTGGTATTACCTCACCCTTTGACTTAGGCCTTAAATTATTCCCAAAAAATAAAGTTGCCGTAGATGCGATTCCAAATATTGGAGATAATCAACAAATTGTATTTACCAAATGGGATGGTCGCTCACCCCAAGATATTGAAGATCAAATAACTTACCCACTTACATCGCATTTGTTGGGTATACCTGGGGTAAGGTCGGTTAGAAGCACTTCAATGTTTGGTTTTTCAAGTATTTACTTAATACTTGAGGATGATATAGATTACTACTGGTCTCGTTCAAGAATACTTGAAAAATTAGCGGCACTACCTGATAATTTATTACCTAAGGATGTCCAACCCCGTCTAGGCCCAGATGCTACCGCTTTAGGACAGGTATTTTGGTATACGTTAGAAGGTCGAAATCGAAAGGGGGAGGTTACCGGTGGATGGGATTTACAAGAATTAAGAAGCATTCAAGATTTTTATGTCAAAAATAGCCTTGCCTCAAGTCATGGTGTTTCTGAAGTTGCCTCTATTGGCGGTTTTGTAAAAGAATATCAGATTGATGTCAAACCAGAACTGTTAAAACAGTTTGGTATCTCTTTAAATCAGGTCGTAAAGGCTGTTCAAAATAGTAATCGGGATATTGGCGCTCAAACGATTGAAATTAATAGAGCAGAATATTTTGTCAGAGGCTTGGGTTATGTCAAAAATATTAAAG
>CAYGUO010000269.1:0-3002 GCA_964353095.1 uncultured Flavobacteriaceae bacterium
GACATTATCTGTCCCGTTTGGCAATACCCACATTGTGGCACATCAATTTCCAACCAAGCTTTTTGAACGGGATGATCGCCATTCTCGCTCAAACCCTCTATAGTAGTAATCTCTTGCTCACCAACCGCGGAAACGGGCAACTGACAAGAACGAACGGCGTTATCACCTAAATGTACCGTACACGCCCCACATTGGGAGATTCCGCAAGCATATTTGGTACCCAACAGTTTAATGTGGTCCCGAAGCACCCATAACATAGGTGTGGTCTGGTCAACATCTACTTCTTGGGTTTTTCCGTTTATTTTTAGATTGAATTTTGCCATGATATGTTCTTTCTTAGTTCGAACTCAAATTACTGATTTTTTAAGATATACTATTTTAAATTTTCTTAATGATTTTTGCAGGAGTTCCTCCTACAACTACATTATCTGGTACGTCTTTAGAAACGACCGAACCCGCTGCAACTACAGAGTTTTCGCCAATGGTTACGCCGTATAAAATGGTGGCATTCGCACCGATCCAAGCGTTCTTCTTAATGTGGATGGGTCTCGGAACGAGCGAATGTCTCTTATCGGGCGAAAGAGGGTGTCCTTCGGACAGCAAGCTGACTTTCGGCGCTATGAGCACACCGTCTTCAATGGTTATTCCTCCTAAGTCCAAAAAGACACAATCGAAGTTGATAAATACATTCTTACCAATATTTGTATGCTTACCATAATTAATATACAAAGGGGTAAAAACGGCAACGCTTTCGTCAATTTCTGTACCTGTGATTTGGCTTAATAAATCCCTGATTTCTTTTGGATCTGTAGCGTTGTTCATCTGCACCAGCAATTTTTTTGTGGTGTATGAGGCCTCACGCATCCTATAGGCCTGAGGGTCGTTGGGCAGAATGGTCTCGCCTTTCCTTAACCGCTCAAAAATGTCAATTCCCGCTGAATTTGAGTTACTTTTATTTTGTTGCTCTATATCCATTTGTACAAATTATATCATTTATAAGAATCAACATTTTTTTTGTTTCGACATCGGCTTGTTGGTACTGCCAAAACTGTAATTTAAGGAGACATTCCAAATAAAATCATCCTCTGGAACTATTTCAGTCTCAATGGCCTTGTTCAGAATACAGGAAATCGATAATGGAGAATCTTTTTTTCCAAAAGAGATAAAACCCGCAGCATAATACCCTTTGTCATAGTCAGTCGTTAAATAATATACCTGAGGAGAAACATTAAAATAGAACTTCTCGGAAATATAAAGATTGGTAAAGGCGGAATTCAGTACCAAAAAATTGGTTGTTTTCAAGCCATCGTCAAAACCTTGTCCGCGTAGGTAATACATCCCGACACTTACTTTTTTGGAGATTTTATAGTTAGGCACAATTTCGGCGGCAAGATAACGTCGTGATTCTAACAATTCTTCTGTAACCTCATTTCTAATTACATTTACCGTCCTGAAATTCAATGCCGGATGCGCCCCGATACGCAACGAAAATCGTTCTTTCTGAATGGCCTTGTACCGATACCAAAACACGAACGCCCAAGGTTTACCTTCTAGTGCAAAGCGCATGTCGGGCTCGAAACTTGATCTTCCCTTGGTCATTTTAATGTCAAAAATTAATGCCGGGTCTCCCAAAGAAAATGAGGGTATCAGGGAAATTCCGTTTTGCGTTATACTTGCCGTACCTCTGAAATCATCAAGAAAGGGCTTGATATCTTCTTGCGATTGCACACTCCTGGCACCTAGAAAAATTAGTAGTGGCACAATGATATTTTTTAGATTCCAATGTATCATTTTCATCTTTAGTACGATTTAACCGCGTAAAAGTAAAAACTGACATTGTACATTTGTTACATGAATCTCTTCAATAATGTCAAATATTACTTATTTTAGAAAAAATAACGATTCAATTGAAGGAGCAAATTAAAAATAGGCCACGTATTGTGCTTTTGGAACTATCACAGGAAACAAGATTCCCGATAGATTTCAGTACCTATTACCACACCCATTTGTTTTGCCATCATGGAAGCATTTCTTTTTTGTTCAAGGGCACAGAGATGCAATGCAAGGGCAATGAATTCCTGTTTTGGTTTGCGGAAAGCCAATTGAAGAGTTTGGTATTTTCCCAAGAATTTAAGGCAACGGCCTTACTAGTAGAAAAACATTTTTTATACGATAACATCCCTGATCAAAGTTGGAGTATCGATGCCATACTGCATTCTCGCCAATACCCTATTAAAAAACTAAACGATAAGCAAGACAGGCAAAGGGTTTTATCAAATTTCAAATGGCTGTGTAATAGATTTCAATACAAGGAGCATCGCTTTTATGAGGAAGTATTGAAAATGCAAATGCGGTTGTTTATTCTTGAAATGTGGCACACTTTTGCGAACGAATACGAGCGTAGAAAACGCACCGTACAAAGTGGGTCGTTGTACGAACGGTTCGTTCATTTGGTCCAAGAACATTGTATGGCCGAGAGGGAGGTACGGTATTATGCCAATGCACTTAACGTTACTCCTAAATATTTAAATTTTGTTTGCAAGCAGAACTCAGGTGCTACAGCATCTGAATGGATTCAACGATACACCAAGGAGCGTATAGTACTTTATTTACAGAACAAAAATCTGAACATTGCAGAAATCGCGGATAAAATGATGTTTTCAAGTCGGTCTTTTTTCACGCGCTATGTGAAAAAGGTGTTGGGTACTACGCCGACCGAGTATAGAAATCGATTGGAGTAATGTAATAGATGTTTTTTAGGTTAATACTTAATATTGAAGACGGTTTGGAATTGTTAACCACTACAATTTTTCGAATAAATAGTTATAAAGCAATTCAATTTTTTCACCTGTTTTAAACGGCCATTTCGTAGGAACATCTCATGAAACCACTTAACTCATTCTTAGAGTGTTCCAATAGTGGTCTGTTTTAGAAGTTTCGTTAATTGACCTTTTACGGAACTTAAAATGAAGCCAAAAAGGCTAGGTGTTCACCCTCTAAAA
>CAYGUO010000270.1:0-2980 GCA_964353095.1 uncultured Flavobacteriaceae bacterium
CAACAAAGCACGTCAAGCAGCGATTACCAATGAGATATTGGAAATTGTTGGAGGCGCCGAGGCACTGAACAATTAGACGAAGCGAGAGTGGAGTCAAATTTTCCAAGATTGCGGATGTATTGAACAGTTCATATTTACAAAATAGTAGAACCCAACAGTAATGTTGGGTTTTTTCTTTAAATCAGATTTGCCCAATTTTAGTACAAATGAAGCCAAAAAAGACGGCGTTGCTTTTTATTTTTATCACCATTTTGGTAGATGTGATTGGGATAGGAATCATATTGCCCATTATCCCTGAGTTTATTATGCAACTGACAGGAGAAGGCAATCACATGGCCGTTATTTATGGCATGTGGTTGACTACTGCATTTGCTGGGATGCAGTTTTTGTTTTCCCCTATTTTAGGAGAAATATCGGATCAGTTTGGCCGTAAACCTATTCTTTTACTTTCCCTATTAGGATTGAGCATTGATTACCTTATTCATGCATGGGCACCGACTATTATGTGGTTGTTTATAGGTAGATTTTTGGCCGGAATTACAGGAGCAAGTTTTACCGTTGCTTCAGCATATATTGCAGATATCAGTACAAAAGAAGAAAAAGCCAAAAATTTTGGTTTAATAGGTGCTGCTTTTGGTCTAGGTTTTATAATAGGTCCTGGTATGGGAGGTTTTTTTGGTGATATTGATATTCGCCTCCCGTTTTATATAGCAGCGGGTTTAACCTTCGCCAATTTTCTATTTGGATGGTTTTTTGTTCCAGAATCATTGACTAAAGAAAACCGAAGACAAATTGAAATAAAAAAAATGATTCCTGGGGTTTCGCTGTTTGCACTTAGAAACTATAAAGGAGTATTGTTATTGATTTTTGCTTTTTTTCTGGCAAATCTCGCAGGCCAAGCTTTACCATCGGTCTGGTCTTATTATTGTATAGAATTGTTCAGTTGGAGCCCAAAAGAAATAGGGTTATCATTAGTGATGGTTGGTTTACTAGTGGCTTTTGTTCAAGGCTTTTTGGTTGGGGTGGTCGTAAAAAAGTTTGGCAAGCGTAAAGTAGTCACCTTTGGGTTTTTGCTATGGACCGTAGGTATGTTTTTGTTTTCACAGGCAGATGAGCCTTGGATGCTCTATGCCTTCTTGATTCCTTACGCACTTGGTGGTGTTGCTGGTCCAACGGTACAGGGGATAATTTCAAATCAGGTATCGGAGAAGGAACAGGGCAACTTACAAGGCTCTATAACAGGTTTAGTGAGCATTACCGCAATTTTAGGCCAGTTGGTATTCTCACCGGTATTTTACTATTTCATACGCCCAGAAAGTGCCGTGTATTTTCCGGGAGCTTCCTACGCCCTTGCAGCACTATTTTTAGCAATTGCATTTGTATGTGCATTCTATGCAATGAAAAGGATGCAAATTGCAGAGGCCATGGTAGGGGAGTAATCAAATTAATTCTCTCGCTTCAAAGTTGTTCACTTCAAAGGCGAATCAATACTGTTTTTTAAATGGATATCGATATACTGCTGATTAAGTTCATCGGAGTCGCCATATTGTTTTCTTAAATCGTTAAGCTTGGTTTTTAAGTTTTTTACGATTTCGGAATATGCCGGGTCATCATAAACATTATTCATTTCATAGGGGTCTTTTTTACGGTCATATAACTCCCATTCATTAATATCATAATAAAAATGAGCTAGTTTATAGTCCATAGTAACAATACCATAATGTCTTTTTACTTGATGTACTGCAGGATATTCATAATAATGGTAGTATACCGCATCACGCGTCCAATCGGTCTCATTTGATGTCAAGAGGGGCATTAGGCTTTCGCCCTGCATGTCAGCTGGGGCCTTTATTTGTGCAGCTTCTAACATGGTTTGAGCAAAATCCAGATTTTGTACCATTTCTTCATTAGTGATTCCTGCTTTAATCTCATTTGGCCATTTGATCAATAAAGGGGTTTTGAAAGATTCGTTATAAATAAACCGCTTATCAAACCAACCATGCTCTCCTAAATAAAAACCTTGGTCAGAGGTATAGATGACCATCGTGTTTTTGGAAAGCTCATTTTCATCTAAATATGCCAATACACGTCCTACATTATCATCCACAGATGAAATACAGGCCAAATAGTCTTGCATATACCGTTGATATTTCCATCGCATTTTTTCCTTTTCGTTCATTTTAGGCCAATTTTCTTCAAAGTCAGCATTTATTTTATCCAAAATAGGCTCATACAATGCTTTTTGGGCCGCCGTAATTCGATTGGTATACGGATTATCAAATCCACCTTTATATTCAGGCACAAAGGGTTTAGGGTTCATTTTTTCAATTAATTCGGGTCTTATCTTACTGTCATGACTGTACATCATATCATAAAGTAAATTCATTTCAGCAGTTTTTGCTGCGGTGCCTCTGTTTTCATAAGTATCAAAAAGAGAATTGGGTTCAGGAAAAGTCTTATTCAAGAATTCTTCAAACTTATCTGGTCTAGGCCACCAAGGGCGATGTGGCGCTTTCTGAAGATACATGAGCATGAACGGTTTTTCCGTATCTCTTTTATGATGGAGCCATTCCAATGTTAAATCGGTAATGATATCGGTAACATAGCCTTCTTTTCTAATCGTATCGCCTGTTTTGGTTATAAAATCAGGATTGATATAACTTCCTTGTCCAGGTAAAATCATAAACTCGTCAATACCTTTTGGGCTGTTTCCAAAATGTAATTTTCCAAACATTGCTGTTTGGTAACCTGCTTTTTGAAATAACTGTGGAAAAGTAGTTTGGGTGGTATCAAAAGGCATTTGATTATCTGTCTTACCATTGATATGGGTATGCTTACCAGTAAGGATAGTCGCTCTAGAAGGTGCGCAGATTGAATTGGTGACGGAAGCATTGTTGAAAAGAATACCTTCTTTAGCAATTCTATCAATATTTGGGGTTTCAAGCAAATTACTCCCATATGCACTTATAGCTTGGTATGC
>CAYGUO010000271.1:0-2964 GCA_964353095.1 uncultured Flavobacteriaceae bacterium
TTGAAATGTTTGTTGGTGTTGGTGCTTCAAGAGTACGAGATTTATTTAAACAAGCCAAAGACAAGTCACCTGCAATTATATTTATTGATGAAATTGATGCCATTGGTCGTGCAAGGGGTAAAAATAATTTTACGGGTTCGAATGATGAACGTGAAAACACATTAAACCAATTGCTTACAGAAATGGATGGTTTCGGCACAAATACTAACGTTATCGTCTTGGCAGCGACCAACCGTGCAGATGTGCTAGATAAAGCATTGATGCGTGCAGGTCGTTTTGATCGACAGATATATGTAGACTTACCAGATGTCCGCGAGCGTAAAGAAATTTTTGAAGTGCATTTAAGACCTATCAAAACTTCAGAAACTTTAGATCTAGATTTTCTCGCTAAACAAACTCCTGGTTTTTCAGGAGCTGACATTGCCAATGTTTGTAATGAAGCAGCCTTAATCGCTGCCAGAAAAGAAAAGAAAGCGGTAAACAAACAAGATTTTCTTGATGCTGTTGATAGAATTGTTGGCGGTCTTGAAAAGAAAAATAAAATTATTACCCAAGGCGAAAAAGAAACCATCGCCTACCATGAAGCTGGCCATGCAACTGTTAGCTGGATGTTGGAACATGCTGCACCTTTAGTTAAAGTAACTATCGTACCCCGTGGTCAATCCCTAGGGGCTGCTTGGTACCTACCAGAGGAAAGGCTCATCGTTAGACCTGACCAAATGTTAGACGAGATGTGTGCTACTATGGGAGGTAGAGCTGCAGAAAAAGTGATGTTCAATAAAATTTCGACGGGTGCATTAAGTGATTTGGAAAAAGTAACCAAACAAGCGAGGGCTATGGTTACTATTTATGGTCTTAATGAAGAACTTGGCAATATTACTTATTACGATTCTTCTGGTCAAAATGAGTATGGTTTTTCTAAACCATATAGCGAAAATACTGCCCAAAAGATAGATGAAGAAATTTCAAAAATCATTGAAGAGCAATACAAACGTGCAATTGCCTTATTACAAGACAATAAAGACAAGCTAACCAGTTTGGCAGAGCGCCTTTTAGAGAAGGAGGTTATCTTTAAAGATGATTTAGAGAAAATTTTTGGAAAAAGACCTTTTGACAAAGACAAAGAAGCTGAAAAATTGGAAGAAGCTGAAAATGTGAACAATACCGTTGTTGAAGAAGATAAAAACATAGAGGAGGACAAAGGTGCCGAAGAATAAGAATTTATAGTTTAATGTAAAGCGATTGCCTTAGCTTTATACGTATTTGTATGGGTGTGTTTGATAAACTTTTTGGAGGTGGCAAAAAAGTTCCGAAAGAAACTTCGGAAACCAGAGGAGAGCACATGCCCGATTTGAAAATACCTGTAGATGAAAAATTCACTATTTATTTCAAAAAAAATGGTGGCAAGTTCATTTATTGCGAAAACTTTTCAGAAGTACTGCTTTCGCTTCAAGATATCATATCTGAGAATAATTGGCAAAACCAACCATTTTTCACAATGGACAAGCGCATCAATGAGCGCTTTGCGGCAGAAAAACTCACTTTTGTTGACAATACCAAAGACAGTGATGTTTTCTTTACAACATGTGAACATCTTGTTGCCCATAATGGTTCTATACTGGTATGTTCCAATCAAATAGGTGAGAAAAAATTAAACGAACTACCCTCAAACCTTATTGTTTTTGCCACAACGAGTCAACTTGTAGATTCGATAAGTGAAGCTTTAAAAGTCATCAAGAAAAAATACCCAAATAAAATTCCTGATAATATTACTACGCTCAAACACTTTGAACTCACTACGGAGAATAAAAATGATTTCCTTTCTTACGGTAGTGCCTCAAAAAATGTATATCTTTTGCTGTTAGAAGACTACTAACACAATGAAAGAACTTTTACGACGCTCCCTTACTGGTATTGTTTACGTTGTTCTGCTGCTTTCTACCGTTTTTTTAAATTCAGATGCATTCGATTTTTTATTTATGGCCTTTGGCCTAGGCTGCTTATATGAGTATAAACGTATCGTTCAAATCAAAGGATATTACATTTTTATCGCTTATTTATCGCTTTGGTGGGCCTATATTTATTTGATACATGACCAAATGCCCATTATGGTGCTATTAATTGTCACCATTTGTGTTGATTTGGCCTTACTTGCCTTTCTTTTTAGCAAAAAGCATATTGAACTGTCTACATCCCAAAAATATATCATTGGTATCTTTTTTATTTCGGGCGGATTTATATTTTTAACCATGATTCCTTATGATGATACTGGCTTCGCCAAGTTTTTGATTATGGGCATTTTCATTCTGATATGGGTCAGCGACACTTTTGCTTATGCCGTTGGCCGGACATTAGGGAGAACAAAATTATTTCCTTCAGTTTCTCCTAAAAAAACAATTGAAGGTTCCTTAGGAGGTCTTATTTTTGCATTAATCGCTGCTTTTATCTTATCCAAATATGAACCGAGCATCAATTTGGTTCAATGGTTGATTTTAGCATTTGTTATAGTGTTATTTGGTGCTTTGGGCGATTTATTACAATCAAAGTTTAAACGAATAGCCGGCGTAAAAGATAGCGGAGCCATATTGCCTGGGCACGGCGGAATTTGGGATCGATTGGACAGTTTGATTTTTGCGGCACCATTTGCCTATTTGACTTTAAAACTATTTACTTATGTTTCATAAAGAAGGAAAAAATATTATTCTTATTACATTTTTTCTAGTTGCGTCTTCCATAATCGCTGCGGAGTACTTTGTAGAACTGAATTGGCTCAGAATACTATTACAGATAGCTGCGCTTGGTATATTGATATTAATTCTTCAGTTTTTTAGAAATCCTAAAAGATTATTGACCCCTAACTTTGATGAAATAATAGCGCCAGTTGACGGTAAAGTGGTGGTCATAGAAGAAGTTGAAGAAACAGAATATTTTAAAGAGAGAAGAAAACAGGTTTCTATTTTTATG
>CAYGUO010000272.1:0-2945 GCA_964353095.1 uncultured Flavobacteriaceae bacterium
GGTTACTCTCAGTAGAATTATATGAATTGGCAAAATCGACCAATGAAACCAATTTAATGAAGGTAATCTTAGATCATTTGACCCAAGTAAAACAAAACAACCCAAAACTCGGTCACTTAATTGATGATGGATTGGCCTTAGTTGACCAAGGGACTTTTGTTCAAGAGTAAATCATCTAATTGTAAAACGGGCTTATCTTCGTAGATCAAAGTCCAGCCCATAGAATTAGTAAGTACCAAGAACTTTGACAGCTCGCTTATCAGGCGATTTTCAGCATTGCTTTTTAAGCAAGACAGTTCGATTTTTTTTAGAAGCGAGGCAGTTACATTACGCTTGATTTTGTTGTAATCCCCTGCTTCAAAAGGATTCAAATAGTCAGCAGTCACATCATAATACTCGAAATCAGGATTGATTTGAACCTCTGGTTCAGGGATATTCTTAATAAATACTGTTTTGGTCTCCGCATCAACCTGAACGTTTATTTTATTCAAATCATAAGCAATGGCAACCTCAGCATTTACAACTACTAAAGCCTTTTTATCAGCAGTTATCAAAGGGCCGAACAATTCTTTTGAATCGGCATAATTGTATACCTCAGCAAAATGACCTTCGGTCACAATGAGTTTCGAAACGTTTTTGATCTGTTGCTCAATGAGCATGGAATTCTCCTTTAGGATGGTTTTATCTGTATTGGAATCTGCACAAGATTTGTAGATTAAAACCGATGTAAGCGCAATCAAAGCTCCTGCCAATACTTTTTTCATACTATCCACCTAAATAAACATTTTTTTATTCTATTAAAGGTAAGTAGTATAAAATTAAAACCTATCTGAATCCGGCCAATATTCCCCTTTGGTTTCAATATTGTTTTCTTTTAAAAATAATATAATATCGGTGTAAGAATCTTCCTCATCATAGGTGAATTTCTCCGCCAAAAATTTCATTGCTTTTTCTTGACGGGTTTTTTCTAATGCAGTATTTTTTCTTGACTTGAATACACTATTGAAGAAATTAGTTGACTCAAACAAAGACAATAGATTTTGTTCAGAATCAATTGAAATATAGACTAAATGCTCTCCCCCTGAACTATTACTACGAATGCAAATCTTTGACCTATGTCCAAATAATTCAGTACTATTTAATCCTTGCCTATGTAAGAGATAGTGATTTTTTCTTTCCATCGCACTTTGCTATTTCAAAGACAATATCTTACTTATTAATTTACCTCGAATAATTGTGGTCTGAACCATGTCCGGAAATTCAGCTCAAATAATCTTTCGCCTTTTCAAGAGCTTCTTCAATTCCACCCGGATTTTTACCTCCTGCTGTAGCAAAGAAAGGTTGGCCACCTCCACCACCTTGAATATACTTACCCAACTCTCTTACGATTTTGCCAGCATTTAAATTTTTAGCAGCAACTAATTCTTTTGAAATATAACAAGACAGCAATGCCTTTTCAGGTTGTTCCGCTCCGAATAACAAGAATAAATTTTGTTGATTTTGACCCATTTCAAAAGATAAATCTTTGATACCAGCAGCATCTAAATCGACTTTCTTTGCTAAAAATTGAATACCGTTAACCTCTGTCAACTCATTCTGCAGGGCAGTTTTCAAACCTTTGGCCTTATCTTTTAAAAGTCCTTCAACCTGTTTTTTTAATTGACTGTTTTCATCTTGTAAGGCAGCAACTGCTTTTACAGGCTCTTTGGTATTATTGAGCAGATCCCTTATTTCAAAAAGCGTCCTATTGTTTTTAAAATAGAATTCTTTGACCGCATCAGAGGTAATAGCCTCAATTCTGCGAATACCTGCAGCAACAGCCCCTTCAGATGTAATCTTAAAATGCCAAATTTCACCGGTATTCTTTACATGTGTACCACCGCAAAGTTCTATGGACTGACCAAAACGAACGGTACGGACCGTATCCCCATATTTTTCACCAAACAAAGCCATTGCCCCTTGCTCCATCGCCGTTTTGACTGGCACACTCCTATGTTCCTCAAAAGGTAATTGACCTTCAATACGCGCATTTACAAAGTTTTCTACCTGCCGTAGTTCTTCGACTGTCATTTTTGCAAAATGGGAAAAATCAAATCTCAAGTACTTGGAATGCACAGCAGACCCTTTTTGCTCAACATGTGTACCTAAAACCTCTCTTAAGGCTTGGTGCAATAAATGGGTCGCTGTATGATTGCTTTCCGTTCTTCTTCGTTGTTTTTGGTCTACCGAGGCTTTAAACTGACCTGATAAATCCTTAGGCAGATTTTCAGCAAAATGTACAATCTCATTATTCTCCCTTCTGGTGTTTATAATGTAGATGATATCGCCGTTTACGGTTTCTAAATACCCCTTATCGCCAACTTGTCCTCCGCCCTCAGCATAGAAAGGTGTTAGATTAAAAACCAATTGATATTGATCACCGTCTTTTTTACTGGTGATTTTACGATACTTCACTATCCTAACATTCGCCTCTAAGCTATCGTAGCCAATAAACTCTTGTTCTGCGTCGTCTAAAAGAATTGTCCAGTCTTCCTTTGACGTTTCAGAAGCTGAACGTGAACGGTCTTTTTGTGCCTTTAACGCTTTTTCAAAACCCGCAATATCTAACTGATATCCTTTTTCTTCAAGAATGAGCGCGGTTAAATCAATGGGAAATCCGAAAGTGTCATAAAGCTCAAACGCCTTTTCACCTTTGATGGTTTTAGTTTCTGATGATTTTAAAACAGCATCCAATAAGACCAGACCTTGCTCCAAGGTGCTCAAAAAAGAACCTTCTTCTTCTTTGACCACATTTTCAATCAATTGATATTGCTTTTTCAATTCCGGAAAAGCTTTTCCCATAGTTTCTCCCAAAACCTTGACCAACCTGTAAATAAAAGGCTTTTTAATATCTAAAAAAGTAAAACCATAGCGAATAGCCCGTCTCAAAATTCGTCGTATCACAT
>CAYGUO010000273.1:0-2939 GCA_964353095.1 uncultured Flavobacteriaceae bacterium
AGACAATGGATATTGGTGTAAAGATGCTACTGGAAACATACTATTATTAAACAATAGATAAAAAGCCAGCAGGTAACACCGGTAACCGTTGCACAAGGCATTAATTCATAATAAAATTGATTAAAATGAGCCTCTCTAAGAGGTTTTTTCTTTGTTCACTCACAAGTTATAAGTCAATTTTTGATGCGCTGTAGAAGTGTTGAATAGGTTTTGAACGACACTTTTCAGAAATATGATAAAAGCAAGTTGCCCTGCCCCACTTTTAGAACGTTTTTCAATGAATTTTAGGTATTTCTTCAGATTGTAGGCAATCGCCGAAAGGTGCATCACTTTGTTGGCCTGCTTTATCCCGATGGTATTTATCTTGCGCATGCCCATGAACTGGGTCAAGGTGCCAAATACAGGTTCTACCGTGCTTTGCCGTTTACCTTTCATATACCTGCCCAGTTTGCTGGTTACTCGTTCGATATTTCGTTCATACTCCGCTCTATAGTAGGTTACACTGAACTTCTTCTCTTGTGCACTTTTGCCTAAGCAACTACTGCGTATTGGGCAATCGATACAAACATGCTTTCTAGCGCGATACTCTTTCTTCTTGGTCTTGGTGCGGTAATCTAAAAACACTTTGGTAAATGGAATTACCTTGCCTTGTGGGCAGACATAATGATCTGCAATTTCATTGTAAACGAAGTCTGTTGGCCCGCCTTTGTAAGTGCCATGCGGAGGTATGAAACTCTTTAGCCCTCGGTTTTCTAAAAAAGCATAGTTCTCCCCACTACTATACCCTGTATCAGCTACACAGTTTTCAAACACCAGACCTTGTTGCCATAAACGTTTTCGCAACCGCTTTACAATATCTTGAAGCTGTTGGTTGTCTTTTCCGTCCGCATGATAGGCTTTGATATCTGTAATTACATGATGCGATGTATCAACACTGAGTTGGCTCAGGTAGTTCAGCTTTCTGGCCTTACCGGGTTTTACACTTATTCTAGCATCAGGATCCGTAGGGCTGTAATGGGTTTTGTTACTTGTGTATTTACTACCCTTGTTTCCTGATCCGGGGCGCTGGTCTTGGTCTGTGCTCCATTTCTTATTTCTGCTTTCTATCGCTCCCAGTTCTTTCTTGCTGGCTGTGACACTACGTTGACCTTCATCCGACCTGTCGCCTTTACTCTTACGATGGGGCACCTCTTTATCCATTGAACTGATCGCTCGAACCTTTCGAAGATGTTCCTCCAGATCTTCTTCCGGTACTTTTAGCTCCAAAGTATCCATACTCGCATTCGCCTTTACAGGTGCGGAGTCAATAGCTTGCGTATGACCGCTGACCATTCCCTTTTCTATACATAAACCTAAAACCTTAGTAAATACTTCTTCAAAAACAGATTCAGGAAAGAGTTGACGTGTTCTACTTATAGTGCTATGCCATGGCAGCTCCTCATCGATATCATAACCAATGAAATATAGAATATCCAGTCGCATGGAACAATGAGCGATAAGTTGGCGGTCACTAATAAGGTTCTCCAGATAACCCACTAAACACAACTTGAAGAACACCACAGGGTCGATGCTCTTTTGACCGCTATCCCCATAATAATTCTTGGTAAGGCTATAGAGAAAATGTAAATCGAGCACCCCTTTTAAGCGACGGTAGAAATTCGTCTCGGGTACCCGATTACTTAATTGAAAATTATTGAAAAGCTTCTCTTGATAATCTTTTTTACCCTGCATAACTAAAGTTAAGCAAATTCGCTATTTTTAGCAAGGGACTTGTGCAACAGGCACAACGTATATAAAAAATTGCTGGTAAATGCTTAATTCATTGGCTTTTTTATATATTTAAGGTCAGTACTAAACCGAAAAAATTGCGCTTTTTTACACGCAACTTTCCATATACAAACACGTTATCTTTAATGCTAGCCAAATTTTAAAAGTTTCCATATAATTCAACTTTTTTACTTATATTTGCCTAATAAATGGACACATAAACCGAATGGACAAAAGATTTGAAGTTGTTTTTCTTGAACAAGCCATTGACTTTATGACAAAGGTAGACAAGAAAACAAAAGCCAAGATTTACTATAATCTGGACAAAGCCAAACTTGGACTTGACCCAAAACTGTTCAAAAAACTAACGGACGATATTTGGGAATTTAGAACCAAATATGGCGGACTTCAATACCGACTTTTCGCATTTTGGGACAGAACTGGCAAAACCGAAACACTTGTGATTTCTACCCACGGAATGGTCAAAAAAACGGATAAGGTTCCGAAAGCTGAAATTGAGAAAGCAAAACAGATTCGAAAGGAATATTTTGAGCAATAAAAACTAAGGTTATGGAAACAAAAAAGAAAAAAATGAAAATGATGACCCTTGACCAAATGAAGGACAAGGATATCGGAAAAATCGGAACTGAAGAAAGAGACAAGTACGAGTTCGATTTGCGAATGGAAGTTCTTGGAGAAATGATAAAGTCAGTCAGAAAAGAACGTAAACTGACCCAGGAACAACTTGGAGAATTGATTGGAGTTCAAAAATCACAAATTTCCAAATTGGAGCGGAGCGCGAAGAACGTTACCATTGAAACAATTTTGAAAGTTTTCAATGCTCTAAAAGCAAATATTAAGTTCAGCGTACAAATGAACGATGCAGAATTCAAGGTTGCGTAAAAGCACAAAAGATAACAATACCTATAGCAAATAGGGCGTAAAGTGCTGAATCGATTGGCTTGGGCGTACTTGCGAAAACCGCCAAATCTTTTGATTTGGCATTTAAGAGAAAAAGATAAACACAAAATACAAAAGCTTTGGCTACGGGCTTGGCGGAAAGGTCACAGCGTGTAAACCGCCCTACTTGCGATAGCCGCAACGTTAGCTGTCATTTTGACCCGTCCTGAAATATGTATACAAAAAACAACTGTATATGTATAAAAATGATG
>CAYGUO010000274.1:0-2936 GCA_964353095.1 uncultured Flavobacteriaceae bacterium
GAGAATTTTCTTCTCAAAATAAAATACGCATAAATGGGAACTACTGTGGCGAGCACAATTCCAAAGACCAAAGACCAAAGAATTTCTAAATTAAGCTCACTATGGGAGAGCTCAAGGCCGCCTTTGAAACCAATAGCAAAAAGGAGATATAGCGAAATAAATTTGGACGAGTTGGCAGGAATTTCTAAATCGCTTTTAAGCTGCACCGCTAGAATGCCTAAAAAGAAAAAAAGTAAAGCGGGGTTGGTAAGGTTGTCAATAAGAAGATGTAAATCCATTAATTTTAGTTAATCAGTAGTACTGATTTTTTGGATAGTTATCGTGCTGTCAATTTTTAATTTGTGTCCTTTGTCCCTCGCGTTGACCACAATTTGATACACGAGTTTTTTAGCCTCGCGTAGTTGTTCTATCCTTTTTTCAGAATTTAGCGTATCATCTTCATAATCCCCTTTTAAATGAAGCGCGTGTATGGTATGAAATTTTATTTTATCGTTGATTAAAGTCAACAGAACATCAGCTGCTTCGGCAGGTGAAAAAACACCCTCAACCAATTGAATGGTCTCTTGGGTGTCTTTACTTGATTTATTTGAACCTTTAGGCGTTTTACTGCCCTTGACCCATTGAAAAAGCTTGTTCCCCATCAAAAAAGTATAGGTTTTCTGTCTTTATAACATCAATGCCTTCCGTAATGGCATTTTGTAGTAGGCTAACAATATCAGCATTACTGATCGGGTTGCCGCTAATTGACTTATATCTGCATCTCCAGTGATCTGTGCAAAAAGTTTCTTCGAAACCGTTTGGCCAAACTTTTACCCCACGGTTGGTGATCATACTGATTTTGACTAAGTTGTTATCTAGTTTTTGAAGTTTAGCGCCAATTTCATTTGGATTTGTGCCGTTCCAATGAACAAAAATATCAACACCAATAAGCTCTTTCTTTTTAGCGGGTTTGCGAACAAACTTTGGAAGTACTAACGGCCCTGTTTTTTCATAATGTACCTCTTTCAAAATTTTAGGGGTATGGCCCAAGTTGCTTATTACAGCTTGTGCAAATTCTTTGGTCCCTACTTTTTGCGAGCTAGTGTTTTCATCGTAGATATCATAGGTATGAATACCATCTTCCATGGTTTTTAACCAAGCGTTCTGTACTTTCTCTGCAATATCATTCTGCCCTAAGTGGTTAAGCATCATAATTGCCCCTTGGAGCAATCCAGATGGGTTGGCAAGGTTTTGTCCTGCACGTCTTGGTGCTGAACCGTGTATGGCCTCAAACATGGCACATTCTTCACCAATGTTTGCTGAACCAGCTAAGCCTACCGAACCGGTAATTTGAGCGGCGATATCCGAAAGCACATCTCCATAAAGGTTTGGCATCACGATAACATCAAAAATCTCCGGCGTATCTGCCATTTTCGCTGCACCTATATCAATAATCCAATGCTCGTTTTCTATTTGTGGGTATTCTGCGGCAATTTCATCAAAAACTTTATGGAAAAGACCATCGGTCTGCTTCATGATATTGTCCTTGGTGAAACAAGTCACTTTCTTACGACCGTATTTTACAGCATATTCGAAAGCATAACGTACTATTTTTTCGCAGCCAGGACGACTAATCAGCTTGAGGCACTGTACCACTTCATCAGTCTGTTGGTGCTCAATACCTGCATAAAGGTCTTCTTCGTTTTCGCGAATGATGACCACATCCATTACGGGGTGTTTGGTTTTAACAAAGGGATGAATACTTTTACAAGGTCTCACGTTCGCATAAAGACCTAGTGATTTGCGGGTCGTTACGTTCAAACTTTTGTACCCACCACCTTGGGGAGTTGTGATAGGGGCCTTTAAAAACACTTTGTTTCTTCTGATGGTATCCCATGATTCTGAGGCAATACCTGAAGTGTTTCCAGATAAATAAACATTTTCACCAACCTGAATTTCTTCGGTCTTTAATTGGGCTCCGGCTGCTTTTAAGATATCAAGGGTTGCTTCCATGATTTCTGGGCCAATACCGTCTCCTTTTGCAATAGTAATTACATCCATTATATAGCGTTTTAATATTTGCAAAGATGTAGTATTTTTTTAGTTGATTATTATTTATATTTATAATACAACATATAAAAATAATTTATGAACTATACGTTGAACCAACTTCAAATATTTTTGAAGGTAGCGCAATTGCAAAGTGTCACTAAGGCATCTCAAGAATTACATTTGACACAGCCAGCGATTTCTATCCAGTTGAAAAAATTTCAGAATCAATTTGAAATTCCTTTAACAGAGGTAATAGGAAGGCGTTTATATGTTACCGATTTTGGAAAGGATATTGCTATTGCCTGTGAACGTATTTTAGATGAGGTTCATAATATTAAGTATAAAGTTGAGGCCTATAAAGGGCAATTGGTTGGACAATTAAAGATATCGGTCGTATCCACCGCTAAATATGTGGTTCCCTATTTTCTTGCAGATTTCTTAAAGGAGCATCCCGCGATTGATCTTCAAATTGATGTCACCAATCGAGCTCAGGTGATCCAAAGTTTAGAGAAAAATCAAGTTGATTTGGCTTTGGTATCCGTTTTGCCAAAAGATATGAACGTAACTTCAGAAGAGTTGATGAACAATCAATTGTATTTGGTAGTTGGCAAAAGTATGATGGGTTCGGTCAATCAATCCAAAGACTTTTTTAAAGATGTCCCCTTAATTTTTAGAGAAAAAGGCTCGGCAACCAGGACAGTGATGGAAAATTACCTCTTTGACAAAAAAGTGGATATTGGCAAAAAAATTGAGCTTACCTCAAACGAAGCGGTAAAGCAAGCTGTAATAGCTGGGTTGGGATGTTCGATTATGCCTATTATCGGGATAAAAAACGAGTTGAAAAATGGGGATCTTTTTATTGTGGAACAAAAGGGTTTGCCAATTACAACCATGTGGCGTTTGAT
>CAYGUO010000275.1:0-2909 GCA_964353095.1 uncultured Flavobacteriaceae bacterium
ATTCGCTGAATGGGAACTTGAGCAGCTGATCGTACGCCAGTATAATGACCTGATCAAGGCGCATCGTTTGTTCTTTATTTCAAATTCCATTGTAGAATCTTACAAAGTACAATCCGTTAGGGCTGATAAAGACTTTGCCAACGGGGTAATTAATGTTACGGAATATACGCGGTTACAACAAATGCTCAACCAGGCGATCAGCTCTTTTGAAGCACAACGATCTGAATTTTTAATTGCACTGAAATCTTTAGAGGGAACAGTGGGTATCAAAATAGAGTTTTAAGTATGAAGTTCAACCTTCTATTTTTTGTTCGATTACTGTTAAGGCATATTGCCTTATTGCTTTTGGTACCCATTATTTTGGCGTCATTAGTGTTTTACCTTACTCAAGATCAACCCAAGGTCTTTAATTCAAAGGCTAGGGTCTATACGGGTATTGCATCGGGTTCTACTATTGAATTAGACAATACCAAGCTTGATTTCAGGGCCACAAATACGGCTTATGACAATCTTCTAAATCTTATTAAGGCGCGCACAACCATTGAGACTGTTGGCCTCAAGCTTTTTGCGCAACATATGGCACTTGATAGTATCAACACCAAAATCATCTCCAAAGAAAAGTATGAAGCCCTTATGGAAATTGTGCCTGATGAGGTTAAGGCTTTGGCAGTAAAAGGAGACATTGAGAAAACCTTTGAAAATTTTGAAAAGCTAAAAAAATCGGATCATACTAACTTTATTTATGAACTGATCAATCTTAAACATCCTGATTATAGTATTGAAAAAATTGTAGGTCGCATTAGTGTCCGTAGAATTTTGAGCAGTGATTTTGTTGATATCGAATTTGAATCAGAAGATCCAGCAATTTGTCAAAACACCTTACTGATTCTTGCGGAAATATTCGTAAAACTAAATGCAGAAATCAAGGTTAACCAGTCTGATGCGGTAGTAAAATATTTTGAAGGACAATTAAACACATCAACCAAAGAACTGCGTTCCGCAGAAGATGAGCTGCTAGATTTTAACAGAACCCACAATATCATCAACTATTACGAACAGACCAAGCATCTTGCTTCTGAAAAAGAGCATTTTGAGTTGGAATATCAAAAAGTACATATTAAGCACTATGGTGCAAAGGCCGTTTTGAAAACATTGGAATCTAAGCTGGAGTCACATGAAAGAAAACGCTTATCAAGCGAGGAAATTATGTCGCTTAGAAATGAGTTAGCTGATATCAATTTTGAAATTTCCATGAAATCATTGGGTATTGAAGCAGATTCCGTAAAGAGACTTCAAAATGCAAAAGATGTTGTTACCCTTGATAAAAAAGCATTAAACCTAAAAAATAATTTGGCACAACAGGTCAATGACCTGTATGCAACAGATTATGATGAGAAAACCCTTGCTTCAACTGATATTTTAACCGATTGGTTAGAGAATACCATTCTTTTTGAAAGTACTAAAGCGCAACTGAAAGTGATGGATGAAAAGCGTCTGGAGTTTAAAAAACTATACCAAGTTTTTTCTCCTTTGGGTGCGACCATGAAAAGATTGGAACGAAAAATTGATATTGCTGAACGAGAATATCTGAGTTTACTGCATAGTTTGGGTTTAGCGAAACTTAGACAGCAAAATGTGGAGCTCAAATCAAATCTGAAGCTTATTGAGGTTCCGTTTTTTCCAATTAATCCAAAGCCAAGTAAACGGATGATTTTGGTTGTTGTAGCCGGTTTGGCAGGCTTTATATTGGTGACGTTTACTGTTCTGATATTAGAGTTTCTAGATGGTAATTTAAATACCGCCCCAAGAGCTGAAGATAAAATCGATTTAAAGGTGTCATCCATATTTCCCGTAATTAATGAGAAAAGCAATAAAATAGATTTTGACTATTTAAAGAACAAAGCGGTCAATGCCATTTCACGAAATATCATCTTAAACCAGTTTAAAAAGGAAAAAGGTCAAATGCCCGTGGTAAATATGTTTTTTTCCACACAAGACGGTGAAGGTAAAACATTCATTTGCGAACATTTGATAACAAAACTTTGCGAACTGGAATATAGAACACTCCACGTAACATACGATGCTTATGATTTTAAGTTAGGCGAACCATGTTATCAAAAGCTACAATATGAGGTCAGCGATCATTTGTATAAAATTTCTAAAGTAGAAGAATTTGATAAAGAAGAGGTGATTAAAGATTTCACCTACTATGATTTTATCATTTTGGAGTTACCGAGTATTATTAAAAATCCTTTTCCTGTAAAATTGGCCGCAACTATGGATTATACCTTTTTGGTAACCAGGGCGAATAGAGCTTGGGGCGAAGCAGATAAGAATGCATTGGCACTTTTTAATGAAGCTACTACGGGTCCTGAACCTTCTATTATTCTTAACGGGGTAAAAACCTTGGAAATGGAAACGGTAGTAGGCGATATTCCAAAGAAAAGATCGATCATCAGAAGATGGATCAAGCAAATTGTTCAGTTCAGATTCTTTACTAAAAAATCGGTGGCATAATGTTGGGAAAACTTAAAAAAATAGGAAAAGAAAAAAACGTTTCCTCGTTGTTGACCAACGTGGTCATAGCATTTCTTGGACTTTTAAGTTTTATGTTGCTTACCAGGCAATTAAGTAAAGAACAGTTTGGTGATTGGGTATTATTTATCACATTGGCCACATTTGTGGACCTATTGCGATTTGGCCTTACACGAACCTCTGTTGTTCGTTTGCTTGCGGGCACAGAAAAAGATGGTTTTGGCAAGTTGTTGGGTTCTTCATATCGGATTAATCTTTATTTGCTTCTTACCATTACCGTGCTTTGTTGGTCAACATGGGGCATTCTTGACAAAATCGATATCTCAATTACCCAAGGCTATCAACTCTTTCTGATATGGTATCCTATTTTAGCC
>CAYGUO010000276.1:0-2902 GCA_964353095.1 uncultured Flavobacteriaceae bacterium
GAAGAAA
Organism: uncultured Flavobacteriaceae bacterium; assembly: GCA_964353095.1. Classification (GTDB taxonomy): domain Bacteria; phylum Bacteroidota; class Bacteroidia; order Flavobacteriales; family Flavobacteriaceae; genus Croceitalea. The sequence continues at coordinate 8 of CAYGUO010000276.1, forward strand.
TAGATCAAAAGATTGTTCTGAATTACTTAAAGGAAGCTATCGAAAATCAAAAGCAAGGCAAGGTTTTGGTCGTAGCAAAGAAGAAGCCAAAAGCAATTAAAATTCCTGTTTTGTTAGCCGAATCTTTAAAAAAAGATAAAGCGTTAGAAATAGCTTTCCATAAGTTGACCGCTTACAAACAAAATGAATTCTGTGCGTATATTGAAGCGGCCAAACAGGAAAAAACCAAGCTAAAACGTCTCGAAAAATCAAAACTTCTTATTATGGAAGGTAAGGGACTTAATGATAGGTACCGTAATTGTTGATTTTAGTTTTTAGGAAGCCTCCAACCATTGTGATACGCAGGAGTGATTAATGCATTGGCTTTTTCATTATCAAACTTAGCATTTGCATCATCCCAATAAATTCTGTTTCCTGTCTTGTAGGCAACATTACCCATGTGACATACCAATGCCGTGTCATAACCAACCTGTATGGGTGCCGTCAAAACTGAATTATCCCTCGTTTTTACGGCGTCAATAAAGTTCTTAGTATGTAAATCAAGTCCATTGCCCTGATTGGTTTGCAAGGGTATCGCTTCAATTTTAGGACCCAGATTTTTATCCCAACCCTGGCGCTCATCTTCTGGAATAACTTCCCAACCACCCCTATGCAACACTAAAGTTCCATTGTTTCCAATAAAGGCAATCCCATGATCCCGGCCATAATTACCACCATCAATACCGGTAGCATGTTCCCAAAGAATAGAAAAATTGTCATACTCATATACTGTCTGTAAGGTATCTGGTGCTTCTTGTGCATCATCCGGATAAGCAAACTTACCCCCTATTGCCATAACTGATTTTGGCGTAGTTGCTTTCATTCCATAAAGTGCATAGTCCATTAAATGTACACCCCAATCGGTCATCAGTCCACCTGCATAATCCCAAAACCATCTAAAATTAAAATGAAACCTATTTGCGTTAAAAGGTCTTTTTTGAGCAGGTCCGAGCCATAAATCATAATCAACCCCTTTAGGAACCTCGCTATTGGGCAAAACCGGTATGGAAGACATCCAACCCTGATACGCCCACGCTTTGGCTAAACGAATCTGACCCAATTTACCAGAGTGTACATAGTTAATGGCATCTACAAAATGTGGCTGGCTTCGTTGCCATTGTCCAACTTGAACCATACGGTCACTCCCATTTACACTGGCTAACATCGCCTTACTTTCTGCAATGGAATTGGCAATTGGCTTTTCACAATACACATCTTTACCAGCGGAAATAGCATCAGTCAATTGCAAGCAGTGCCAATGGTCGGGCGTACCAATAATCACTACATCTACATCCTTGTCGTCTAAAAGCTTTCGGTAATCAGTATACCATTTTGGTTTTTTGATTCCTGCCTTTTCTAAGTCCTTAGTACGAGATTGTAGTACGTTTTGGTCCACATCACAAAGTGCTACTATTTTTAGCTCACTCATTTTTAACATAGAAAGGAGGTCTGTAAAACCCATTCCCTTGCATCCAATGAGCCCAATTTGAATTGTATCATTTGGGCTTATCGTTTTACGCATAGTAGCTAATAGTTCTATCGGAAATAAAAATGTGGCTCCTACACCTGCAGTATATAAGGTGCCTTTTTTAATAAAATCTCTACGGTTGGACATCTTGAAAAAATTAGATAAAAAAGATACCGATTATTTGGACAAAAAAAAAGCACCCTATGGTAGGGCGCTTTTTTTAACAACATTAAACTTGCTATTACTTTTTTACCGGAGCAGGATTTAATTTTTTACTCATTTCCATGGATATGGCACTTTTATCAAACTTTAAACGTCCGGCCATGGTTTCAATAACGCACGAGCCGTCCTTTTCATTCAATTCAAGTACTTTACCGTGCAATCCACTTTTAGTAATAATCCTATCTCCTTTTTTCAAGGCCTCCGCAAATTTCTTTTCGTCTTTTTGACGTTTCATCTGTGGCCGTATCATAAAAAAATACGCTACCACAAAAATCAATATTAGCGGAAAAAACTGTCCTAATCCTTCCATATAAATTCTTAGCTTTTAACTGGACCAGCTACCGCAGCACCTTTAGGGTTAACAAAAGCTTTGATTCTTAGTAATTCAGAACCCTTTTGTGTATTCGCTGTCACGGTAATCGTTTTGGTCACTTGGTTTTGACCAGATCCGTTAAATTTAACGACCATTTCTCCAGATTCTCCAGGAGCTATCGGTACATTTTTTGGGTATTGAGGCACTGTACAACCACAACTACTTTTTGCATCTGTAATGATTAAAGGAGCATCACCTGTATTTGTGAAGGTGAAAATTGTTTCTTGTGGCGTACCCTGAACGATTTGACCAAAATCATGCTCTGATTTATCAAATGCCATTACAGGAATCTTTTTAGCAACTTCATCCCTAGCAGATGCGGTTTCTACATTATCGGCTACAACTTTAGCAGTGGCCTTGTCTTTACATGAAATTGAAATAAACAAAAGTGCAAAAACACTTAAGATTGTTACTGTTTTTCTCATCACTTAATATTTTTATTTATGCAAAAATAACGAATTTCGGTTGATTTTAGTATCAAAGTAATCCACGACCCATCTTTTGCAACTTTCCTTCTTCTTTATATTCTTTTACAAGCTTATCAAGAATACCGTTTATAAAGATGCTGCTTTTAGGTGTAGAGTATTCTTTGGCAATTTCCAAATACTCATTTATGGTAACTTTTTCTGGAATGGAAGAAAAGTTCAAAAGCTCACAAATGGCCATTTTCAATAGGATATAATCGATCTCAGCAATTCTATCTTTATCCCAATTTGGGGTTTTTCCTTCTATTTCCTTTTCCCACTGATCTTTGTTCAATAAGGTTTTTACCAATAAGTCTTTTGCATAGACC
>CAYGUO010000277.1:0-2871 GCA_964353095.1 uncultured Flavobacteriaceae bacterium
TAGGAAGATCTACACCAAAATACCTGGCCAAAACACGATACACATTTCCATCAACAACAGGCTCTGGTTCGTCAAAACAAATGGAAGCGATGGCACTGGCCGTATAATCTCCCACCCCTTTAAGTTTTATCAGTTCTTTGTACGTAGTTGGAAATTGCCCGCCCAACTCATTGACCACCATTTTGGCGGTGGCATGCATATTTCTGGCTCGTGAGTAATACCCCAAACCCTGCCAAAGCTTTAATATCTGCTCTTCACTTGCAGCCGCCATATCATGTACTGTAGGAAATGCTTTTACAAACTTTTCATAGTAGGGCAGCCCCTGAGCTATCCGAGTTTGTTGCAACATCACTTCCGACAACCAAATATTATAAGGGTTACGCGTACTGCGCCATGGCAGAACCCGCTTATTTTCAGCGTACCAAGTCAAGATTTCTTGTGAAAAATTCATGTAGGAAAATACTATTAGATGAAAGTAACAGTTTATATACTTAAATTTTAGGGCTTTATGTAAAACATTTATATATTTGCAAGCCTAAAAAAAACGAAAATATAAATACGAAATGACGAAAGCGGATATTGTATCTAAAATCTCAGAAAAACTGGGTATTGAAAAAGGAGACGTACAAGCGACTGTGGAATCTTTTATGGAAGAGGTGAAAACATCGTTAGAAAGTGGTGATAATGTTTATTTAAGAGGTTTTGGTAGCTTTATCATAAAGACAAGAGCTGAAAAGACCGGAAGAAATATATCAAAAAATACGACCATCAAAATTCCTGCACACAATATTCCAGCATTTAAACCTGCAAGGGTTTTTGTTGAGGGGGTAAAAAGTAACGTACAGGTAAAATAAATTACTAACGATAAAGCAACGCTAATATGCCGAGTGGAAAAAAGAGAAAGAGACATAAGGTAGCAACTCACAAGCGTAAAAAACGCCGGAGAGCTAACCGACACAAGAAAAAGTAGTCAGCTGACTACTTTTTCTTTTTACACGTTCTTTGACATAATGGTTCATAAATTTTAATACTTGATCGGTCTTATGGCCGAACAATATATATGTTTAATCCATCCGTATTCTTTAAAATGAAACGGATAAAAATCGAAACAGGTGAATAGAGAATTAATCGTAAGATCCAGTTCAGATGCCGTCGATTTTGCCTTATTAAAAGATGGAAAACTTATTGAGCTTCATAAAGAAGAAGATAACAATAGCTTTTCGGTTGGGGATATTTTCCTCGCCAAAATCAGAAAACCCGTTACGGGCCTAAACGCAGCCTTCGTAAATGTTGGTTATGAAAAAGATGCTTTTCTGCATTATCATGACCTTGGCCCACAGCTAGCTTCTATGTTAAAGTTCATTAAGCAAGCACGCACAGGAAAACTCAGAGATTTTTCCTTAAAAGATTTTCCATTTGAAAAAGATATTGATAAGCATGGCTCGATAAACGAAGTTATCAAAGCCAATCAATCGTTATTGGTACAAATTGTAAAAGAACCTATCTCTACCAAGGGACCAAGAATCAGTTCAGAGCTTTCAATTGCTGGACGTTATTTGGTCATGGTACCTTTTTCCGATCGCGTTTCAGTTTCTCAAAAAATTGAAAGCAATGAAGAAAAAAGTAGGCTTAAAAGACTTGTAAAAAGTATTAAGCCAAAAGGATTTGGTGTTATTATCCGTACCGTTGCTGAAGGCAAAAAAGTCGCAGAACTCGACAAAGATCTCCAAAACTTGCTGAACAAATGGACAGCAATGTGCAAGACTTTGCATAAAGCAGAACACCCCTCAAAAGTATTGGTTGAACTCAATAGAGCTTCTTCCATTCTTAGGGATGTTTTCAATGATTCGTTTACAGGTATTCATGTAGATAATGAAGTGCTTTTTGACAACATCAAAGAATATGTACAAGAAATAGCTCCAGAAAAGGAGTCCATTGTAAAACTATTTAGCGGTACTGTTCCCATATTTGAAAAATTTGGGATTGACCGTCAAATTAAAACCTCATTTGGTAAAACTGCCACAATGAGCAAAGGTGCTTACCTTGTTATTGAACATACCGAAGCGTTACACGTTATTGATGTAAACAGTGGTAATCGTTCCAATAAAGCCAAGAATCAAGAAGATACCGCATTGGAAGTAAACATGCTTGCTGCCGCTGAAATAGCGCGACAACTTCGTTTACGTGATATGGGCGGAATTATTGTAGTTGATTTTATTGATATGACCAGGGGCGACCATCGCAGAAAACTCTTTGATTACCTAAGAGATGAAATGAAAGATGATCGTGCAAAGCACAAAATTCTACCTCCAAGTAAATTTGGTTTGGTACAAATCACTAGGCAACGTGTAAGACCTGAGATGAATATCAAGACCAGTGAAGAGAACCCTAATGGTTCTGGCAAAGAAGTAGAAGCACCAATCGTGTTATTGGATAAAATCAATTTTGATTTAGAAAAAATCATGAAAGGCCCCAATAAGAATAAAAGTATTGTATTGAACATACATCCTTTTATTGCGGCATATTTGACCAAGGGAGTTCCTTCTACACGTCAAAAATGGTTTTTAGAATATAAAAAATGGATTAAGGTGCAACCCAGGGATGCTTACACGTATCTTGAATATAGATTCAAAGACAAAGAGGGCAAAACCCTTAGATAATAAAAAGCGACTTCAGCAATGGAGTCGCTTTTTTTGTTTCTAAATTTGACCATGCAAGCGAATAAAGCATATTCCGTAACAGAGGCTACTAGAAAACTTGAAAGCTATTGCGCCTATCAAGACCGCTGCCATAAAGAGGTCATTCAAAAACTAAGGGACATGCGCATGATACCCGAAGCGATTGACCAGATTGTTACGCATTTGATTCAAC
>CAYGUO010000278.1:0-2863 GCA_964353095.1 uncultured Flavobacteriaceae bacterium
TTCAGCAGGAATTGAGTAATCAGTATCTAATTCCGATTCTGTGTTTAGTTCAGTTTTGGATTCGATAATTGGCTCCGAAATCTGTTCAGTTTTTTGCTTTTCAACTTTCTCCTTGCAAGAGCAAATAAGCAAAGTCATTAGTATAAGTATGTTGTTTCGGATTCTCATTTTCAGCTTGCAGGTAACTCGTAAATAAGTTTGTATTTACGGTATTTTCCCTAAAGATAACAATTAACCAATAATGTAGATAAATCAAGGTGTTATTGAAATTCGGAGTACGTGTATTTAATATAAAAGTCTTCTAAAAAAAATGTATTGTTATACAAAATGCATTATACTTGTTATATAAAATACATCTATGGATTTAAGAAAATATACTTTTGAACCAGCTGTACATCGCAAGAAAAGGGTGATTTTAATTGAGTTTCCTTATGACCATAACCTAAAGCAACAGCTCAAAAGTCGATTTTCTTCCGTTAGATGGAGCGCAACAAAGAAGGCTTGGTATCTGCCAGATTTACCTGCGGTGCGCAGGCAGTTGAAGATGGTAGAGCGTAATCGTTATACCGAAATAATGGAGACCTTACATCTCGTAAATCAAACAGCTTATTTAGATCTTGATAAACAATTACAACTAAAAAAATATAGCGAAAGCACGCGAAGGCTTTACCTGGGCGAGTTTAAACACCTTTTAGTGTTGTTAGATGATTTTAACGTGAATAATCTTAACCCAAAAAGGCTAAAAGACTATTTTTTATACTGTATTCGTGTAGAGAAAATGGGAGAACGAAAAATAAATGGAAAGATAAATGCCATTAAATTTTATTTTGAACAGGTATTGCACCGTCCTAAAATGTTTTTTGATATTCCTCGGCCTAAAAAACCCCAAACATTGCCCAAAATGTTGAGCAAGAGCGAAGTGAAAAAACTATTTCGTGTGACGACAAATCTTAAACATAACTTGGCCTTACAATTATCTTATGGGATGGGGCTTCGTGTTTCAGAGGTGGTCAGGTTAAGGTTAATTGATATTGATAGTAAACGCATGGTAGTTCATGTGAAAGCTGCAAAGGGTAAAAAAGACCGTTATGTGCCCTTACCAGAAAGTATTTTACCAAAACTGAGGGAATATTATATCATGTTTAGGCCGCAGGATTTTCTTTTTGAAGGGCAATATGGAGGTCAGTATGCTAAATCAAGTCTGCAACAGGTATTTAAGCGTTCCATGAAAATGGCTGGTATTAAAAAAGAAATTGGTATTCATGGCCTTCGCCATAGCTATGCCACTCATTTATTGGAATCGGGTGCAGACATGAGGTTTATTCAAGAATTGTTGGGGCATAACTCTATAAAGACCACTCAGGTCTATACTAAGGTTACACCCCGTAGTCTCTCAAAAATTCAAAGCCCTTTAGACAGGCTGTAAGCTTCTTTACTTTCCTTCAAATTTGCCCATATACCGCTTCCAAAGCTCGGTTTGATGGGTTTCCAATGATAGCTCACGCCCGTCAATAAAAGCATTACTTAGTTGATTGGTACGCATATCAAGCGCATCACCTTCAGAGATAAATAACGTAGCACTTTTACCTACTTCCAAAGTGCCATAATCAGTAGCAATGCCTAAAATTTTAGCATTGTTGCTAGAGATCAGTTGCAAGGCTTTTTCTTTGTCTAAACCTTGTGCAACTACTTGGCCTGCGTAAAACGGTAAATTTCTGGTTTGAAAGTTAGAGGCATCTGAGTTTTGTAGGCCAACTAAAAGACCTGCGTCCATTAATAGCTTGGGTAGTTTATAGGTAAAATCATAGTCATCATCTTCAAAAAAGGGTAGGCTATGGGTAAACCGCACCAATACAGGTACCTTGTTTTCTTTTAAAAAGTCCGTTATTTTATAGGCATGGTAACCACCAACTAAAACAACCTCTTGTACCCCGGCATTTTTTGCTATGGTGATAGCATCCATAATTTCTCGTTGCCCGTGTGCGTACACATATAGTTTTTGAGACCCATTAAAAATCCCTTGCATTGCAAGAAAAGCTGGGTTGAGTTCTTTTGCCGTAGCCTTACCATAAGCAACGGAGTTGCCCATAAACGTTTTTACCTCATCTACATCTTTTTGATAGTTTTTATTGGGTTGGTAGCCTCTTGGTTCACCCATCCACCAACGTCCTCTTCTAAAAGAGCTGGGCCAGTTCATATGAATGCCATCGTCTACTTTTACTGCGGCATCTTCCCAGTTCCAAGCATCAAATTGAACTATGGAAGAGGTGCCTGAAATACGGCCGCCCTGGGGCGTAATCTGCCCCATTAATACGCCATTGGGGCGCATGCTTTCTACCACTTGCGATTCTGCATTATAGGCGATTAAACTGCGTACATGCGGAATCAGGTCGCCAATTTCATCTTCGTCGTCACTTGCTCTTACAGCGTTTACCTCAACTAGCCCAAGTGATTTGCCCGGAGCTATAAAACCAGGGTATACGTGTTTACCGCTGCCATCAATGACTTTTCCTATTCGGGCAATCTTCATTTTGGCATCACCGACAAAAGTGATTTTACCCTCTGCAAACATGATAAGGGAGTTCTCAATAACTTGGCCGTTACCTAAATGCGCAACCGCACCTTCAATGGTAATCGCCTCAGGCTGTTTATTGGCAGGAGTTTGTTGTGCATGGGCCATTCCAGTAAAAAGGAATACTAGGGCAAGTATGTATTTTTTTAAATACGCCCCTAAAATCTCCTTAAGGGGAAAATTGATTTTATATTTTTTCATCTGATTTTATATTTTTTAATTCTAACATCTAATACCAAGCACCCAGTTATAATGTTTCACACACAAAACGTGCTTTTTTATTTTGTCTGG
>CAYGUO010000279.1:0-2841 GCA_964353095.1 uncultured Flavobacteriaceae bacterium
AGAAGCAGGACTTAAATTCTAAATCAATATGTACCAGAAATACAAAAATGTAGAACTAGTTAAACCAAGTGGTTTAGAATTGAAAGACCGTCTTGTTGGTGTACAGCGGGTAACAAAGGTAACTAAGGGTGGTAGAGCTTTCGGCTTTTCCGCTATAGTTGTTGTTGGTGATGAAAATGGTGTTGTAGGTCATGGTCTAGGGAAGTCCAAAGACGTAGCGACCGCAATTGCCAAAGCTATTGAGGATGCAAAGAAAAATCTTGTTAGAATTCCGTTGAATAAGGCAACGTTGCCTCATGAACAAAAAGGAAAATTTGGTGGTGCACGAGTATTCGTAAAGCCAGCTTCACAAGGTACTGGTGTGATTGCAGGTGGTGCCGTTCGTGCTGTACTGGAAGCAGTTGGAATACATGATGTACTTTCTAAATCTCAAGGTTCGTCAAACCCTCATAACGTAGTTAAGGCTACATTTGATGCCTTATTACAGCTAAGAGATGCTGGAACGGTAGCCAAGCAAAGAGGGGTAAGTTTAGAAAAAGTATTTAAAGGATAATAGGAAGCCATGGCTAAGATTAAAGTAAAACAATTGAAAAGTGCCATTAAGAGACCTCAGAATCAAAAGAGAACTCTTGAAGCATTGGGACTAAGAAAAATTGGGCATGTTGTAGAGCATGATGCTACTCCAAACATCCTTGGAATGATAAAAAAAGTTGAACACTTGGTTTCCACAGAGGAAGCTTAATAAACATAACAATGGATTTAAGTAATTTAAAACCAGCAGAAGGAGCCGTTAACCGCGACGGTAAGCGTTTGGGTAGAGGTCAAGGTTCAGGAAAAGGTGGAACCGCTGCAAGAGGACATAAAGGTGCTAAATCAAGATCAGGGTATTCCAAGAAAATTGGTTTCGAAGGTGGTCAAATGCCTTTGCAACGTAGAGTGCCTAAGTTTGGTTTCACGAACATCAACCGTAAGGAGTATCAGGGAATCAATTTAGACAAACTGCAAACGCTGGTTGATGAAAAAGGTATTAAAGGTGAAGTGACTTTTGAAACTTTAGTCGAAAACAGGTTGGTTAGACAAAACGAGTTGGTCAAAATTTTAGGTGGTGGCGAGTTAAAAGCAAAACTTAAAGTTTCAGCACATAAATTTACTGCTACCGCAAAAGCTGCTATTGAAGCTGCAGGTGGTGAAGCAATAAGTTTATAACAATATTGTACTATGAAGAAATTTATTGAGACCATATCAAATATTTGGAAGATTGAAGAGCTAAGACAACGCATTTTAATTACGCTTGGTTTGCTTTTGGTCTATCGTTTTGGTGCGCAAGTAGTGCTACCTGGTATTGATACAACTCAATTGGCAAATTTATCTGCGAATGCAGGAGATGGTATTTTAGGTATTTTAAATGCATTTACAGGAGGAGCATTTGCAAATGCTTCGGTTTTTGCATTAGGGATTATGCCCTATATATCGGCATCTATTGTAGTGCAGTTAATGAGTATTGCTATTCCTTATCTACAAAAATTAGATAAAGAAGGTGAAAGTGGCAGAAAAACTAAAAATCAAATTACCCGGTGGTTGACAATAGGTATTTGTATTGTTCAAGCACCAGCATATTTGTATGGTTTGGGCGCTTTAGGGGTTCCTGATAGTGCTTTTATTTTAGGCAAAGGTTTAGATTTCATTGGGCCAGCTGTGATTATACTGGTTACAGGTTGTGTATTTGCGATGTGGTTAGGTGAAAAAATTACTGATAAAGGTATTGGTAACGGAATCTCACTATTGATCATGATAGGTATCATAGCTACAATGCCACAATCGTTTGCACAAGAATTTATTTCGCGTACTGCTAACAATACAGGAGGCTTAATGTTTATTTTAATCGAGGTTATTATATGGTTCTTAGTGATTCTTGCGAGTGTTTTATTGGTAATGGCCATACGTCAGATACCGGTGCAATATGCAAGAAGAACAGCTTCTGGTGGATATGAAAAAAATGCCATAGGTTCAAGACAATACATTCCCTTGAAATTGAATGCATCAGGTGTGATGCCAATTATTTTTGCACAAGCCATTATGTTTGCGCCAAGCTTAATCGGTAGAACTTTTAACGAGACTGCTTTAGGGCAATGGATGGAGGTTCAATTTGCTGACATCTTTGGTTTGGCATACAACGTTCTTTTTGCGGTGTTGATTATTATCTTTACCTATTTCTACACTGCCATTACGGTTCCTACCAATAAAATGGCAGATGATTTGAAAAGAAGCGGTGGATTTATACCTGGTATTCGTCCAGGAAAAGAAACGGGAGATTATTTGGATAAAATCATGTCCTTAATCACTTTCCCAGGTTCCGTATTTTTAGCATTGCTAGCGGTCCTTCCTGCGGTTGTTGTGAAGTTAATGGATGTACAGGCGGGTTGGGCTTTATTTTATGGAGGAACATCGTTACTGATTATGGTTGGTGTTGCAATAGATACGGTTCAGCAGGTCAATTCATATTTATTAAATAGACATTACGATGGTTTGATGAAAACCGGTAAAAATAGAAAAGTAGCATAATTTATGGCAAAACAGCCAGCAATAGAACAAGACGGATCCATAATTGAAGCATTATCAAATGCTATGTTCCGTGTTGAGTTAGAAAATGGTCACGTGGTGACGGCACATATCTCAGGAAAGATGCGTATGCATTATATTAAGTTACTTCCAGGAGACAAGGTAAAGCTTGAAATGAGCCCTTATGATTTGACCAAAGCAAGAATTACTTATAGATACTAAGATGAAAGTTAGAGCATCAGTAAAGAAAAGAAGTGCCGACTGCAAGATTGTTCGCAGAAA
>CAYGUO010000280.1:0-2819 GCA_964353095.1 uncultured Flavobacteriaceae bacterium
TGGTAAGAAAGATTGGGGTGCCGCTTGGCGTCAGGCCGATGTAGATTTTTTTTCAAGTAAAACCTGTGAAGAATTGATAAAAGATAACAATATTGTCTTGGTTACATGGAGAGAAATAAGAGACAAAATTATTCGAGCAAACAATTAATTGCGCTAAAATATTTTGTTAAAGAAAAATACTGCATGTTAAAAATGAAAATGCCTTTTTAATTTTTGTTAACTTCAAACCAATTAAGAACTAATTCAAGAAATTATGCCGACATATCAAATCACAGTAAATGGAGAATCAAAATCAGTAGATGTTTCGGCTGATACTCCCGTATTATGGGTTCTGAGAGACCATTTAGACTTAGTAGGCACCAAATATGGTTGTGGAATAGGGCAGTGCGGTGCGTGCACAATTCATGTTGATGGTACGGCGATGAGAAGCTGTTCGATGACATTGGAGCAACTAGATGGAAAATCAATAACTACAATTGAGGGCCTTTCTCAAGATGGAAAACATCCGGTGCAAGAAGCTTGGGCGGCAGTTGATGTGCCGCAATGCGGGTATTGCCAATCGGGACAGATTATGACTGCTTCAGCTTTTCTTGATAAAAACCCAAATCCCTCAGAGGAAGAAATAAAAAATGCCATGCATGGTAATATATGCAGATGTGCATCATACAATAGAATCTATCGCGCAGTTGAAAAGGCTGCTGAACAAATGTCATAAAACCCGTAGAAATGTCGAAAAAACAAAATATTACATTTAGTAGAAGGGCTTTTATGAGAACTTCTTCCTTAGCAGGTGGCGGAATGCTTATAGGCTTTAACCTATTTCAAGCCTGTAAGCCAAAAGCAGTGCCCCCTGTCGATTTATCACAGCTTTCATACAATGATTTTAACGCCTTTATAAAAATAGCGGCCAATGGCGCGGTAACCATATTTTCGCCAAATCCTGAAATAGGGCAAGGTGTTAAAACGGCCATGCCCATGATTATTGCCGAAGAGTTAGATGTTGCATGGAAAAATGTATATGTAGAACAAGGTATTCTCGATACTAAAAATTATACAAGGCAAGTAGCTGGCGGTAGCCAATCTATCCGTAATGGTTGGGATCCATTGCGTCAAACAGGGGCGACAGCAAAACAAATGTTGGTGAATGCCGCAGCAGCGCGTTGGGGAGTAGATGCTTCTGAATGCAAGGTGAGTGAAGGCGTTATTACAAATGCTGCTGGTGAAAGTTTGGGTTACGGTGATGTTGTCAATGAGGCGGCAAAACTAGAAGTTCCTGAAAAAGTAAAACTTAAAAATCCAAAAGACTACAATATTATTGGAAAGGATACTCCAAACGTTGATATTGAAAAAATCACCACAGGTAAACCTTTATACGGATTAGATTATAAAGTAGAAGGGATGGTCTATGCATCAGTGCTAAGACCGCCTGCCTTTGGTCAAAAATTGGTTTCTTATGATCCAACAGAGGCTAAGGCCATGCCAGGGGTCATCGATGTTATTAAAATAGGGGAAAAGGTTCAAAAGCTTTTTGAAGAAGATCCAAGTTTTGACAGCAAAATTTCAAGTAGTGATAAAGTGGTTGTTATTGCAGCATCTACTTGGCAAGCGATGAAAGCAAAAGAAGCGATCACAGCAGAATGGGAAAATGATATTTTCATGGAAAGTACTGAAAATCATGACCAAATGTTAAATGGTTTTTTAGATGGAACCCAGTTTGATACCAGACGGAAAGATGGTGATATTAAAAAAGCATTTGCGGCGGCCGATATGGTTTTAGAACGGACTTATGAGTCTCCTTTCTTACCCCATAACTGTATGGAGCCCATGAACTTTTTTGCTGATGTTACGGATACAAAAGTACATTTGGTTGGCCCTATTCAAACACCAGCTTGGAAAGCAGGTTTAGTCGCTAAAATGTTGGGTAGAAATGAAGACGAGATTTTATTGGAAATGACCCGTATGGGTGGTGGTTTTGGGCGTCGTTTATATGGTGATTTTGTCCTGGAAGCGGCTGAAATATCCGATGTGATCAGAAAACCGGTTAAAGTTGTTTACAGTAGAGAAGATGATATGGCGGTCGGAGTATACAGGCCTGCCATTAAGTATCGGATTAAAGCCTCCGTAAAAGATGGGCAACTCACAGGATACCACTTAAAAGAAGCAGCTATCAATGACAATATGTACGGACTGATACCTAATTTCTTTCCAGCAGGTGCTGTAGAAAATTATCAAGTGGATACCACCAGTTATAAAAGTAATATTACCACCGGGGCATGGCGCGCACCATATACCAATTTTCTAGCCTATGCCGAACAAAGTTTCTTTGATGAACTCGCTGAGGCCATGGAAGTCGATAAGGTACAATTCCGAATTGATTTACTCAAAAAAGTGGATGCAGCAGCAGATGAAAGTATTCAGTATTCCCCTGAACGTATGATTAAGGTGATTGAGACAGCTGTTGAAAAATCTGGTTGGGGCAGCAAGCCTAAAGGCGTATACCAAGGTTTTGTGAATTATTATTGCCACAACACCCATGTTGCAGAAGTCGCTGATGTAGTCATTGAAAATGGCACTCCAGTGGTTAAAAAAGTTACTTGTGTGGTCGATTGTGGAATTGTAGTGAACCCATTAGGTGCTTTAAACCAGATTGAAGGCGGCGTCATTGATGGTGTTGGCCATGCGATGTACGGTGATTTTGGTTTTGCTGCAGGCTTGCCTATTGCCACCAATTTTGACCGTTACCGATTAATACGAATGAAGGAAGCCCCAAAGGTTGAAGTTCATTTGATCGGCGGGTTTGTGGCGTCAGAGGAGTTCGA
>CAYGUO010000281.1:0-2689 GCA_964353095.1 uncultured Flavobacteriaceae bacterium
TAGAGCATCGGTTTGTGGTACCGAGGGTCGCCGGTTCGAACCCGGTCTTCCACCCATATTTAAAACGAAAGCCTTGAACTTAGTTCAAGGCTTTTTTATTACTCGTTTTTAAAAAGAGCGAAGTAAATTCAGCTCTTTTGTTTTCTTAACGAGAAGTGGTTTCTATTGGTTTGTCAACCTTTACTTTGGTTGCTCTATTCGCTATTTCCCAAGCGGTATGAAAAACCAGCTGTGTTCTATTGGTCAACAAATCGTAATTAATCTTGTCAGGCGTATCACCTGGTTTATGATAGTCGGCATGCGTACCATTAAAATAAAAGATGATAGGAATATTATTTTTTGCAAAATTGTAATGATCGCTACGGTAATAAAAACGATTAGGATCGTTTTCATCATTATAGGTATAGTCTAATTCAATATTCATATACTTTTGATTCACCTCTTCTGAAAGCTCATGAAGTTCTGTGCTTAATTTATCAGAACCTATGAGATAAATATAATTACGATCTCCAGTTCTTTTGGGGTCGATACGACCTATCATGTCTATATTAAGATTTGCTACGGTATTCGCAAGCGGAAAAATAGGCTCATAATCAGTGTAGTATTTAGAACCTAACAATCCTTTTTCTTCACCTGTTACATGCAAAAACACTACGGAGCGTTCTGGACCGTGCCCAGCATCAGCTGCTGCTTTAAACGCTTCTGCAATTTCTAATAATGCCACGGTGCCAGATCCATCATCATCAGCACCATTATTGATTTGGCCATCTGCATTCACACCTATATGATCTAAATGGGAGGAAATAACCACATATTCGTCGGGTTTTTTAGTTCCTTTTATAATTGCAGCAACGTTCTCTGAATCTATTTGGTTATCCTTACTTTCAATAGCTAAGGTTATTGAAGTGTTCAGTGCTCTTGGACTATCGTCTTTAGTAATATCCTTTAAAATGACTTGGCATGCTTTGTCGTTTAATAAAATATTGAAATTTTCCGTTCTTTCAGCTTTCAGCTGCATTCGTCCACTGTCATTATTCTTCATAAAGTCAAAATAACGTTTGTAACGTTCAAAATTTGAAGGATCATAATACAACATACCTGTAGCACCTTTTTCAATGGCCAGCGCTGTTCTTTTTCCTATGGCCTCTGACATATTGCTCCATACGGATTGCTCATCACTACCAGAAATCACATATGTTCCGTCAGCATTTTTAGGCTCACCAGATTTAACTAAAATCAATTTATCTTCTACATCAAGTCCTTTAAAATCAGAGTAGTTTTCATCTTCTATCCCAAATCCTACGTAAATGATATCTTCAAAGTTGCCAACCGCTTTAGAAAAGGTTAGAATATCTTCTCCTACAATAAAGGTATTACCATTTACGGTCAAACTCCCTTCAGGAACTTTACTGACCTCTAAGGGCACTTTTTGAAAGTAATCCCCGTCAGATTTTGCTGCATTAATTCCTAAGCTTTTATATTGCTCTTGTAGGTAAGCAACAGCCTTTTTTTGCCCAGGCTCACCCGTTTCACGACCTTCAAATTCATCGGAAGCGTAAATGTAAAGATGTTCTTTTAGCTCAACTTCAGTAATTGTTGCCCCATATACCAGAGCGTTATCTTGTTGTGGAAGCGTCTCTGTATTGTTGTCAACAGTTTTTTGTGACGAATTGCACGACATCGCAAATGCAATGCCTAATACCAATATTTTTTTCATTTTTATATGTATTGTGATTCTCCAAAAATAACTAAAGGTTTTGATGTTAAGGTAATTTTCAAACCAATATCATGGTTCGCTTGTAAGTTGATGGGTTTTCTCCCTTTATCGATTTAAATTGTTTATTGAAATTAGAAATCGTGTTAAAACCCGATTGGGCTGCTATTTCTGAAATGGACAAATCAGGATTGTCAGTAAGTAGCTGACTTGCATGCGCTATTCGTACTTCGGTGACAAAGGTTAAAAATGATTTATTGCTTCGCTTTTTAAAAAACCTACAAAATGCATTTGGACTCATGTAAATCATATCCGCAACGGTTTGCAGTTTTATTTCTTGATGAAAATTCTTCATGACATGGTCAAAAACCAATTGCAATCGATGTCCTTGATTATTGGAAAGGGTTTTGGGGTACAGTCGGTCGCTTAGTACGGTTCTTGGTTGCCTTGCAATTTCAATTAAAACATCTAGCAACGATTTGAATAATTTGAATTTATCACTGTCATCAAGTAACTTAAAACGATTGGTGAATTCATTTGAAATGGATGTTATTGAAATACCGTATGGTAATACTGCCAGAAGTGGCTGTATTTCTTTCATTTCAGGTAGGGCAAAAAACTCTTTTCCAAAGGCTTCAGGTAAAAAAAACAAGGATATCATATGGGACTCAAATTCACTTACCGTACTTTGAAAAAGGTGCGGAACGTTACTGCCAATAGCAAAAGTATCCCCCGTATTAAATGTATGAATGCCATTGCCAACAATCAGTTTTCCTTTTCCTTTTACAATATGGCTTATTTGAATTTCTTCATGCTGATGTAGCCTATCAAAAAAAGTAAAGCACTTGTCTATTTGAAGCACGATATTCTCTTGAGGCTTTTTTGGAATTCTAAAGGGATATACTTTCATTATGATTTTAAATTAACCTTTTTAAAAAATTACACGTAAAAATAAGGTAATATAAAGGTGTAATT
>CAYGUO010000282.1:0-2658 GCA_964353095.1 uncultured Flavobacteriaceae bacterium
GTTTTTTAAGGATAAATGGTAGCACGTTGTCATCGCTTTCGTGAATCGCCTTAAAAAGGTGTTCGTTCTCTATTTGCTGATGCTGAAAACCTTGTGCGATTTGTTGGGCAAGCTGAAGTGCTTCTTGGGATTTTATAGTAAAATTATCGAAATTCATTTGTTTTTTTATTTACAAGAAAGCAACAATCTTACCAGTATTGCAAAGCAGTCAAAGTGTCGCTAACTTGCTGATAGTTAGTGACATTTAGTCAGTTTGTAAGTGTAAGGTGGAATAATCGACAGAAGGCTTAAATTTGTACCATGGGATTATTCAATAACTTATTTGGAAGTACTGATGAAGGAGCAAAGGAAAAAAAAGTATTGCCTTGGATAGCTTTACGTTCTTTAGATCAGTTAGAAGAAATTGAGCAAAGGTCAAAAACTAAAACACAAGTTATTTTTAAACATTCCACGTCTTGTGGTATCAGTAGAATGGTGCTAAACATGTTTACCAGTAGCTATACTTTGACAGAAGGTCAGATGGATGTTTATTTTTTAGATCTTTTGGCGCACAGAGATGTTTCAAATGAAGTAGGAATCAGATTTCAAGTATTGCATCAGTCTCCGCAATTGCTTATTGTGAAAAATGGCGTGACTGTATTCCACACTTCGCATGGCGCAATATCTGAAGTGGATTTAACGCAATATATCTAAAACAAGAATTTTAAAATTGCAATAGAATTCCTTGCTAATCAGTGATGTAAACTTGTTGCTTTTAAAAGTATTTTTGCGCAACTTAAAGGTGATATAAAATAAAGTAAGGTGTCTAAAAACGCTTTTTAGACACCCTCTTAATCTTAATTGAAAGTACTGTTTTTGACAATGCCCTTCAGCCTAGACTTTAAATCTTCCCCAGCATCGTAAACCATTTGTTCGTTGGTAGGGAATGGTACTGCTGCCAAATCTAGCAGTGCCACTAAATCATTATCCAAAGCTCTTCTATCACCTTGAAAATTTGCGTAGATATGTTCAAAAATAAACTCGCTTGAAAGCGGATACGTATTCAGAATTTGACCACTTTGTAAATCTTGAAAACTGACTCTAGCAGCAATTTGTGCTGTCTTTAGCTGTGCGAATCTATAAAAATCACATTTAACAGTTTTAAACCGATCTACCTTAATATCGTTTCCTAAGCTGTCTTTAGCTACATTACCGCGTTTGTCAAGTACATATTCAAATCCGTCTTTTACTTGTTTTTCTTTTATGATTTGGGTCTCATTCACTTGTTCGGGTGAAATATTAATTTGATTAAAGTTCAACTGCATTACATAGTCGTAATTAATATCTTGAACTGGATTAGAATGAAACTTCGCCCAAAAATTATCAATACCATAGGTGTTAAAGTCCAATAACTCTTCCTCTAATCTTTGCGGTATAATTTGATCTGTATCATTATTGACTTCTACTTTAACGTAGTCTAAACCTTTTTGATAGGCTTCATTCATTTTAGAAGCGGTATCTAAATAACCCGGATTGATTTCATTCAAATATTGAAGCTCATCAAAAGATTGTCTGTAGTCAAATTTATTGGCTGCATTTTTAAGTAAAGCGGTCGCATTTGCATACAGATATTCTGATAAAGAAGCTTTCGTTTTTAAAATTTTGGAATCGTAATTCTTAAAATTAAAAGAAGCCTCTCTATTTTCGTTATATATAGCTAAAGGCAATAGCGGTTTAATACGCTGTTGTAATTCTTTTAACCCATTGTAGCTTTTAAAAATAGCTTCTAGGTTTGCCGGATTACCATCGTTTTGTAAAAAAGAAATTTGATTTAACTCCCTTTTCGCATTTTTAGCAAAAGCTTCTTCAAGTAATACTACATATTCTTGATTGCCTTTTTTTGTTTTATTGTCTGCAAGTTCTCTAATTGCTTTGTTCATTGCAGTACTATAATTACCGCTATTTAAAGCCTCTTGCGTTTTCTTGACCCCGCTACATGCGACCAAGACCGATAAACTAATAAAAAGTAAAAATTTCTTCATGGCTTTTGATTTATGATTTGGTTATAGGTTTTCAATTGCCGTGCCAAAGACCTACTTTGAAGTAACGAAAAAGGTTTAGTGGTAGTATATTAGCTGCTAAATAATTGATTTATAAGTTTTTCTGAGAAGGTTCAAATTGTTGATCAATATTTGATAAAATCACAGAATTAAACTTTTTTACTATAAATTTTAACCGTGTCAATTTGTATTTTTGGGGCTTAAATCAAACTTAAGGAATGCAACGAGATACGGTAATTTTTGACCTAATTGAAAAAGAGAGAGAAAGACAAACTCAGGGTATTGAACTGATTGCCTCTGAAAACTTCACAAGTCCTGCGGTAATGGAGGCTTCGGGTTCTGTGCTAACCAATAAATATGCAGAAGGCTACCCGGGCAAACGGTATTATGGTGGTTGTGAGGTTGTTGATCAGGTTGAACAATTAGCTATTGATCGGGCCAAAGAGCTTTTTGGAGCGGTTTACGCCAACGTGCAACCTCATTCAGGTTCGCAGGCCAATGCATCGGTGTATCATGCGTGTTTGCAACCAGGCGATACTATTCTAGGATTCGATTTATCACACGGCGGTCATTTGACTCATGGATCACCGGTAAATTTTTCTGGCCGACTCTATAATCC
>CAYGUO010000283.1:0-2643 GCA_964353095.1 uncultured Flavobacteriaceae bacterium
TGTTCGTATCTTTCTCAAAGTTGTAACTATGGCCACTTAGTAAATGAGTTACAAAAGAGTCAATTGAAACATTTTAAGCGTTCTTATTTAAAAATGTTTGGTGTGCAGAACGGTCACCTCATTTTAAAAAAGTCGTTTGATTCCCTGTTGGTTATAGGGTTTTTACGTTGCAGGAGTTATATAATTTAATTTGTTCGAAATTAGTTCGATTCTTGGTGTATTTTATGCTGAACAAATTGCTTTTAAGTTGGTTGATTTTGAATAACCGTGAACTTTGGTAAATGAGTTCTACTTGGTTCTTCAGGTAATTTAAATCATTGATTTTAAGATAATTGTGCAATTTTGTCAAGCCTTCGTCAACACCATAAAGTATGGAGTTTATGATGTACAAACCGTGGTTTTTAAAAATCATGTAATCAATTCAAAATCAGTTAAATAAAAATTATTCCATATTGTTGAACACGTTCTGCACATCATCGTCTTCCTCAATCTTTTCCAATAGTTTTTCAACGTCAGCTACTTGTTCTTCATTTAATTTTTTGGTGACTTGTGGAATGCGCTCAAAGCCCGAGGATAATATTTCAATTTCACGAGATTCCAATTCTTTTTGAATGGCTCCAAAACTTTCAAAAGGGGCGTAGATTAAAATTCCGTCATCATCTACAAAAACCTCTTCAGCACCAAAATCTATGAATTCTAACTCTAGTTCTTCTGCATCAATACCTTCTGCGGGAATTCTAAAATTACAGGTATGGTCAAACATAAATTCTACGGAGCCAGAGGTGCCCAAACTACCATTACATTTATTGAAGTAGCTGCGTACATTGGCAACGGTTCTGGTGTTGTTATCCGTAGCAGTTTCTACCAGTATGGCAATACCGTGTGGTGCATAACCTTCAAATAACACCTCTTTATAATCGCCAAGACTTTTATCACTGGCTCTTTTGATGGCCCGTTCCACATTATCTTTGGGCATATTGACAGACTTGGCATTTTGAATGACCGCCCTAAGCCTTGAATTGGAATCTGGGTCAGGTCCCCCTTCTTTAACTGCCATTACAATATCTTTGCCAATACGGGTAAAGGCTTTTGACATGGCAGACCATCGTTTCATTTTACGTGCTTTTCTAAATTCAAAAGCTCTTCCCATAGTACCTTATTTTATCAATCGAACAAATTTAAGAATTCACCTTGCATTAGCAAATCCTTAAACCGCGATTACGAATTAACTATTGTTTCAATTGCAGTGGCTAAATCAAAATCCTTTTGGGTGATACCGCCTACATCATGCGTATTTAATTTAATCGTCAACAAATTGTAGACATTTTCCCATTCTGGATGATGATTTTGGACTTCACATTCAAAGGCTATTCTGGTCATCATCGCAAAAGTGTATTTAAAATCTTTGAATTTATAAGATTTCGTAATAAAGCCATTTTCAAAACTCCATCCCGCTAGACTTTTAAGCTGTTCTTTTATCTGTGTTTCGCTAAGTTTTTCCATAATTCTAAATGTAAGAAATTCAATCTACCATTAGATGGTGATCTATGATTTCTTGATAAGTGATACGTAGATTTTTAGGTAATTTATTGTCTTTTGGTAACGCAGCCAAATAGCGGTCTTCATTTGTAGTATAAACTTTTTTTAACACTGGGTGGTAGTTGCCAAGACGTTTAATAACCTCTTTTACAAAATCTTCATGATGCACCAAATCTGTACTTCCTAAATGGAACAAGCCGTATTTATCTTGATTGATAAGGTAATGTATTTGTTGGGTCAGTCGGTCATCATTGGTGACATTGATGATGAGGTTTGGAAAAACCTCTATTGGTTCATTTGCTTCAAGCAGTGCTTTAATTTCTTTGATTCGAGGTGATGTGTTGCCAAATACCATAGGCACCCTAAGAATACCCACTTTGTTTTTCGGCATGCGCATCATCATATTTTCAATCTTAATTTTTAGCCGCCCATATATACTTTCTGATAAGGTTTTATCATTTTCATAAGACGGGTATTTACTATAGGCATCAAAAACATTGGCAGATGAAATAAAGTACACTTTACTTTTAGAGGTCGTCAAATATTCCATCAAATGGATATGGGCCTGTACTTGGGCTGTAAAATTACCACGCAATGAAGAAATGATATAATCCGGCTTTACCTTTTCAAGAATTTGATGAATATCATCTTCTTGAAGATCATACTTAAAAAACTGTTTGTTTTCCCTAAAGGTAGGGTTGCTAAAATACGTACCATAGGTATCAAAATAATTACAAAGCTCTTTGTAAATAGCATTGCCTATAAAACCGCTGGCGCCAAGTATAAGGATCTTTTTTTTCTTCAAGGTTAAAAAATTGAAAGCTCAGTTTGGGTGGTCAATTTTTCTAGTGCTAGCATTCCTAAATTTGAATTCCCTTTTTTATTTAGACCTGGTGACCAAGTAGCTACACAAAATCTATTGGGTAAAAGTGCTACGATACCGCCACCAACACCACTTTTTCCGGGTAAGCCCACTTCAAAAGCAAACTCACCTGCCTCATCATAAAACCCAGAGGTTAGCATAATTGCATTTATACGTTTTACCTGGGTTAAATTCAAATAGGGATGATTTTGCAGGCATTTTCCCCTATTGGCAAATATATA
>CAYGUO010000284.1:0-2637 GCA_964353095.1 uncultured Flavobacteriaceae bacterium
CCGTTAAAATATAGAAAAGAGCCCCTTGCATTATCATTGTTATAAATCAATATTTCTTTAACTACATCTCGTTTTTCACGAATAGAAACTATATTTCTTTTCAACTCATCATTCTTGCGAAAAACTTCAATAAAAGAACTAGTCGCAAAATTATTCATTTGATTGTTCAAAAATTGGGTCTGTGATTCCGTTTTACTGGGAAACTGCATATACCTTAGGTCTTTAGTATTACCAACCAATGATTTCATTTCTGGCGAAACTTCACTAACTAAGGATAACATAAACTGCGGAACCCTTATTGCCGTAACCTGATTGTCGTTCTTATGGGCTTCGTAAAAACTGTCAATAGAGCTGTAACTACCGCAAGCACTTACTAAGGTTAAAATAAGGATGGTAAAACGTTTTTTCATGGTGTGTGTTTGACTAAAAATAGACAATTTATAAACAAGCATTCCAAATGGGGTCATTAGGTGGGGTAGCGGTAAAACAAACCTTTTCTTTTTTGACAGGATGTTCAAAGCTTAAAGTTCTCGAATGTAAATGGATACTACCATCCTTATTACTTCGGTCTGCACCATATTTTAAATCGCCCTTAATCGTGCAGCCCGCTGCGGTCAACTGCGCCCTAATTTGATGGTGACGCCCTGTTTTCAAATCAATTTCCAATAAATGGTAATTATCCAACTTTTTGATGACTTTGTAATGCAACAATGCGTTTTTACTGTTGGGAACCTCTTTTGTATGGGCGTAAGATTTGTTTTGCTTTGCATTACGCACTAGCCAATGGCTTAAAGAAGCCTCATTTTGAGAGGGTTTATTTTTAACTACCGCCCAGTATTTCTTTTCTGTCTTCCCTTCTGCAAATAATTTATTCAATCGTGGTAAGGCTTTTGATGTTTTTGCAAAAACAACAATGCCAGAGGTGGGTCTATCCAAACGGTGTACAACACCTAGGTAAACATTACCCTGCTTTTGATACTTTTCTTTTAAATAGGTTTTGACAATTTCACTTAAAGGGGCATCACCCGTTTTATCACCTTGAACAATATCACCTGGTCTTTTATTGATGACAATCAAGTGATTGTCTTCATAAATGACATTTAGATTGGTAGAATTGGAGTGTGTTGTTGCGGACAAGGACTTCTATTTTTCGGCTCACCGTTTTAATATTGCTCTTCATCATTTGGAAAATCACGACTTTTAACGTCAGTCACGTATTGCGAGATAGCACCACTCATTTCCTCATACAAATTCATATAGCGGCGTAAAAATCTCGGGTTAAATTCGTGTGTCATGCCCAGAATATCGTGCACTACTAACACTTGGCCATCAACCCCATTACCAGCTCCGATACCGATTACAGGTATGGAAACACTTTCGGCAACTTCTTTGGCTAATTTTGCGGGTATCTTTTCAAGAACAAGGGCAAAGCAGCCTAATTTCTCCAATAACTTGGCATCTTCCTTTAACTTTTTCGCCTCTACTTCTTCTTTTGCCCTAACGGTGTAGGTGCCAAATTTATAGATTGACTGTGGGGTAAGCCCTAAGTGCCCCATAACGGGAATACCAGCACCAATAATACGTTTTACAGATTCCTTGATTTCTTCACCACCTTCAACTTTTACAGCATGTCCGCCGCTTTCTTTCATAATTCTAATGGCTGAACGTAAAGCCTCTTTAGAATCACTTTGATAACTACCAAAAGGAATATCAACCACAATTAGAGCTCTGTTAGCTGCCCTTACGACCGAGCTGGCATGATAGATCATTTGGTCTAAGGTAATGGGTAGGGTCGTCTCATGACCGGCCATAACGTTACTAGCGGAGTCGCCAACTAGAATAACATCAACATTGGCGGCATCAACAATTTTTGCCATGGAATAATCGTATGCCGTAAGCATCGATATTTTTTCATGGTTTTGTTTCATCTCAATCAGGGATTTTACGGTAACCCTTTTATATTCCTTTTTGGCAACTGACATTAACTTTAGTTTAGTGGCTTAAATGTAAGCAGTTTTGTTTAATTTGAATTTCAATCAAAAATTTAAACATGAAATATTTTTTCATTACACTCCTAATTATCATAAAATCCTCTTTTTTATGGAGTCAAAAAAGCGACCAAGAAGCCGTACAAAGAACAATTGAAACATTTTTTGAAGGTTTTCACAAACAAGATTCATTACTAATGAAAAGCGTTTTGTCTAAAGAGCTTGTATTACAGACCACGGGCAGAACAAAAGAAGGAAAGACGCAGTTTAGAAGCGATAATATTAAAAAACTAATTACTGGTATAGTGAGTATACCGGATAGCGTTGTTTTTGAAGAAAAACTGACTTCGTGGTCCATTCAGGTAGACCGTACTATGGCGAATGCTTGGGTTGGTTATGAGTTTTGGATGAACGGCGAATTCTCTCATTGTGGTATCAACTCTTTTCAGCTCATCAATTTTGATGGGGATTGGAAAATCATTTACTTAATAGATACTAGGGGTAGGGAAGGCTGTTTGGAAGAATAGCGACTAGGTTTCAGTATAAGATTTGCGTTTACCTTCTTGCCAAAGCTGTCTTTCGGCAGGAGTAAGATAGGTCCAAGCGATTATTCGGCTTGTTTTATTTCCAGTTTGTACCATGATGGTTT
>CAYGUO010000285.1:0-2625 GCA_964353095.1 uncultured Flavobacteriaceae bacterium
TGTCGTGAACATGATAAACGATTTTTGACCTTTCAAGTAAAACAACGCCCTTATATTATTTTAAAATGGGCGGAAACAACTGATGGGTTTATTGCTCCGGAGAACAAAAAAAGAGAACAAAAACCCAAACCCTATTGGATTACCGATACCTATTCTAGGCAATTGGTACATCAATGGCGAAGCGAGGAACAGGCCATTTTGGTAGGCACGAATACGGTTCTTCAAGACAATCCTAAATTGAACGTAAGGGATTGGATAGGTAAAGACCCCGTTAGGGTTGTTTTAGACCCAAGTTTACGGTTGCCAAAAGATGCGGGCGTATTTGATACAACCACAAAAACGATTGTAATCCACGATAAAGCTTCAAAACTCGGGACAATATCGCATCTTGTTTACGAACCAATAAATTTTACAAAAGAAGTCCCTCAACAAATTTGTAAAATTCTTTTTAAACATCAAATTTCAAGTATCCTCGTAGAAGGAGGACTACAAACACTGCAAAGCTTTATTGATGCAAAATTATGGGATGAAGCTAGAATTTTTAAAGGAAATACCACTTTTATAAAAGGAACAAAAGCACCTGAAATTTTAGGGAGGACGCAACAAAAAAATACCGTTTTAACCGATACCTTAACTATTTTACGAAATGATTAAAAACCTAATACTTGATTTTGGCGATATTTTCATTAATCTAGATAAGACTGCAACTCCTAGGGAAATGGCAAAATATGGCTACAAAGAAACTAGCCAAGATCTTGAAAGCTTATTTAACAACTATGAAAAAGGTTTAATAAGCTCAGAAGAATTTCTACAAACAACTATGGGGTTATTCCCAAAAGCAACCAGACAAAATCTAATTGATGCGTGGAATGCAATTCTTCTTGATTTTCCGGATTATCGGTTAAGGTTTTTAGAGCAATTAGCTGCCGAAAAAAAATATCGCTTGTTTTTACTGAGCAACACTAATGACATCCATATAGAATACGTTAAATCAGTAATGGGCTTGGAAAAGTTTGACCGGTTTAAAAATTGTTTTGAGGTCTTCTATCTTTCCTACGAAATGAAAATGCGTAAACCTGATGCAACTATTTTTAAATATGTTTTGGAAGCAAATAACTTAAGTCCACAGGACACCCTATTTGTTGACGACACCAAAGAAAATACTGATACGGCTTCAGCGTTAGGTATTCAAGTTTGGAACCTACAAGTAGGCAAAGAAGACATCATAGCACTCAAGAAGCACCTTAAATGATTGATTTAGCCCTTAGCGTGCTTTGTTCATCGCTGATATTTGTAGTTTTTAAACTATTTGATACTTATCAAGTACAAACGTTATTTGCCATTATCACCAACTACGTGGTAGCATGTTTAACTGGCTTATTTTTCTATCAACAGCCTATTGATTTTAAAGCAATTCCCAACAAATCATGGTTTTTAGGTACTGTTTTATTGGGTGTTTTGTTCATTTTGATATTTAACATCATGGCTAAAACTGCTCAAAAAGTAGGTGTTTCCGTTGCGTCAGTAGCCACTAAAATGTCTTTGGTTATTCCAGTTATCGTTGGGGTATTTGCGTATGAAGAACAACTGTCGTTTTTAAAAATCGTTGGTATAATACTAGCACTGGCAGCGGTATATTTTGCCTCAATGAAACAAAAATCTATTTCAATTTCAAAAGATACCTTACTGCTACCGGCATTGGTGTTTTTGGGCTCAGGAATCATCGATGCCAGTATTAACTATTTACGGGAAACCAAATTGACCACGCCAGAATATCCTATCTTCTCTGCTACGGTATTTGCCGCGGCTGCCTGCACAGGTTTTGTTTTTATTTTAATCAAATCCTTAAAAAACCCATTAAAAATAAACTTTAAGAATGTACTTGGAGGAATCGCTCTGGGCATACCGAATTACTTTTCAATATTCTTTTTATTACGTGCCCTTCAAAATGATGCTTTGAACAGTGCTTCTATATTTACCTTAAATAATGTAGCCATTGTCATGTTCTCCACACTTTTGGGAATATTGCTGTTCAAAGAAAAACTTAATTTAAAAAATTGGGGAGGTATCGGGCTAGCCGTGGTTAGTATTTTACTAGTGGCCCTTTCATAATGGAAAACAAAAAGGATACATATCGTACTTTACAAAGGCCATCTGAACAGATACTTTACAAAGACAGAAAAAGTAAATTTTATGGATATGCCTTTCCCATTACTTCAGAAGAAGAAGTAAAACCAATTATTGAAACCTTACGAAAAGAACATCATGCAGCAGGACATGTTTGTTATGCATGGCAACTAGGTGTTGAAACCATAAGTTACCGCACCAATGATGATGGAGAGCCCAACAACTCCGCAGGAATGCCTATCTACGGGCAAATAAAAGCATTTGACCTAACCAACGTATTAGTTGCCGTACCAAGAATTTTTGGAGGAACAAAACTTGGGGTCGGGGGATTGATTCAGGCCTATAAAACCGCAGCTCAGCTTACGCTGGAAAACTCAAAAATCATCAACAGGGTTCTTAAAACACATTTTGTGCTAAAATTTGCGTATGCTGAAATGGACAAAATAATGCGAATTATTAAACAAGAAAAACTAGCGATTGTATCGCAAAAGATGGAAT
>CAYGUO010000286.1:0-2616 GCA_964353095.1 uncultured Flavobacteriaceae bacterium
TTGAATCTGCCTAAAGCTTCTAAGATGGTAGATCCGCATTTTAAAATGTTATGGCACGAAGATATTCCTGTCATTAAAGAAACAAATGCCAGAGTAAAAGTGATTGCGGGGAGTTACAAGGGTACCGTCGCTAATGAACCCGCTCCAAATTCTTGGGCGGCCAATAAAGAAAATGAGGTTGCCGTTTGGAACATTCATGTGGATGCCAATTCAGAATTCACCCTACCAAAAGCAACATCCGAAGTGACCCGTACCCTTTATTTTTATGAAGGTTCAGAAATTTATTTTGGGGATAAAAAAGTAGCCCCAAACTCGGGAATAATTTTAGATGCTTCAAAAGACGCAACCTTTAAAGTAGGCTCAAAAAAAGCCCATTTAATGGTACTTCAAGGAAAGGCCATTAGAGAACCTGTTGCAAAATATGGCCCTTTTGTGATGAATACTGATGAAGAAATTCAACAGGCCATGGACGAATACCGCTTGACCCAATTTGGGGGCTGGCCTTGGCCCTACCCTGACCATGTTCATGAAAAAGAAAAGGGGAGATTTGCAAAATACCCAGATGGAAAATTGGTTGAAAAAGAGTGATTACCACGATTAAAACTGCGCAAAAACAATAACTAAGGTATTTGAGCTAATTACGACCACAGCTTTGCTTTTTGTATGGTAAAGGGCTCATTATGATATGGCACTGACCTGCCCAAAGGTTCAATTTATGGAAGATAATAAAACGCTGAACTTTATAAAAAACGTACTGAAAAATATGCCTGATGGCTGGCTACAGCTTACAACGCATCGATTGGATATTTATAATGAGGCATTGGCAAAAACGGAATTCTTACAAGAATTTACGAGTTTATTTGAAGCGGACAATACAACAACAAAATCTCTAAACGAGCTACCGACCGCATACGACTATATCCGGTTGGGGCATCCATTATCATGTGTTTTAGAATGGACTGTGGCAAAACTGCAGGGTATTCCACCAAAACATGTAATTAGTTTTTCATCACAGACTATTCCTATTTTGGCCATTTTGCGAAAAAACCGCTTGGAAGATAAAAACACGCAGCTTGTCTATACCGATAGCTTACCAGCATCTTTTGATGCCGAAATCATAAGGCAGGTTTATGGGTATCGTTTTGAAGTAAAAAAAGTAAAAAGCCCAGTAGCGATTCCTGAGTTTGATGGTAGTACTATTTTCATTTCGCAAGAAGATGCACTTTATAGTACCCAAATGGATGCGCCTATTGACTTTTATCTCAACCTACATACCCAGCTTGATAGTATTTTGGTGGTGAATAGAGAAGAGAATTCAAAGTACATCTCAGAAATTCAGCATGTAAGAAGACGAGAAACCATTGCCATGACGCCAGCCAATTGTTTAGCTGCCTTAAAAACACTTACTGATTCAACTGAACCAGCGGCAACACATGGTACAAGCAAGGCCGACAAAACAGCGGTTTTAAATTCCATTAAGGGCATTACGGGAACCCATAGAACACCCTTGGTTGGTTCTAGCGGACTATCCATACAGTATGCCATCATGATGGGGCTGATTCATGATGCACTGGACAAGCACAAAGGGAAAGCGATTAAATTCATTGTCCCACCCAATTGTTATGGAGGCACCAATGACCAAGCAAGGCGCGTTGCGGCCTGTATTGATGCCATTGAAATTGTAGATTTACCTGTTGATGGTGATAACGATATGGTCAATAGCATTGATACCGTTTTAGAGACCATTGCTAAAGAAGATGCTATTCCCTATATCATTGCTGAAATTCCAACAAACCCTAGGGTTGAAGTTCCTGACTTGGCACAGTTAAAAGCGGTCTTAAGTAAAGCCCGTACCACGCACAAAGGGGAAATAGCCATGGATCCCGTTTTTATTTTAGACCAAACCTTCTGCCCTAATGTGCTTTTTTTAGGAAAAGGTGAACTACTTTCAACTGTACGGAGCATCTCGTATGCCAGTGGTTCAAAATTCCCAAGTGGCGGTAAATGCACTGCAGGCTATGTGGTTGGGAATACAAAAACAACCGATTTAATGCAGAAGATAGCATTGCACCTAAGCCTTTGTGACAACGAAGCTACAGCGAGTCAATATGCCATACTGGCCAAGCAATTGCCCTCTATGAAGCAAAGAATTCATGACGCCTATTTAAATACCCGTGAATTTATCAGCTACATCAAAGAGACCTTGCCGGCAGCAAAAATTAATTTTGTTTCTCCCGAGTTGGCCAAAAATGGCTTTACCCCTTCCGTTTTTTCCTTGGACCTCCCCACAAAAGGGAATACGGCAGAAGAGAAGGAAGCTTACAAAAGAGCCCTGAACCATAAGCTTATCCGTTTGATGATTACAGAAATACCTAACGAAAGCAAGTACTGTGTAAGCTATGGACAGCTCAGCGGATGTTATTGGACTATTCCGGCAACCTCTACCCAAGGTACCACTAAAGAAGGTGATAAAGATTATATAGCCCGGGTCGCGCTTTCTCCCAATATGAATTTGGATTTGCATAAAGAGGTATTTCTAAAGTTTGTTGAAGGAATTTAAAATAGGAGCCAGATGCTTTGCCTGTTATGGGTTTTCGTGCGAGAAACTTTAGAACG
>CAYGUO010000287.1:0-2598 GCA_964353095.1 uncultured Flavobacteriaceae bacterium
GCCAAACTGTCATGGTGTAGCCCATAAATCAACCATAAAATGAGGCCTATAAACAGCACAATATACATGGTCAGTGAAATATCGGCGGTAGATTTTTCTTTTAGGGCTTTATACACTTGTGGTACAAATGCCGTGGTAGTGCATGTTGCTGCAATAAGACCGATAATTTCAATAGTTTGCATATTGTTTATCCTACTATGTTCACAATTTTTCCTGGTACTACAATCACCTTTTTAGGGGTACGACCGGCCAATTGCGCCTGCGTTTTTTCATTTGCCATGACAGCAGCCTCGATGTCCTCTTTGCTCAAGTCTAAAGGTAATTCCATAGTAAAGCGCATTTTACCGTTAAAGGAAATCGGATATTCCTTACTGCTTTCCACCAAGTATTTTGCCTCAAATTTTGGAAATGGCGCCTCGGCAATAGATTCGGTATTGCCCAATTTTTCCCAAAGCTCTTCTGCAATGTGCGGGGCATAAGGTGAAACCAATATCGCCAAAGGTTCTAAAATAGCCTTGCTGTTGCACTTCTGTGCCGTCAATTCATTGACGCAGATCATGAACGTTGATACCGAAGTATTAAAACTAAAGTTCTCAATATCTTCTTCTACCTTTTTAATGGTTTTGTGCAAGGTTTTGAAAGCCTCCCCAGACCCCTCCTTCGGAGGGGAGTTGGTTACGTGAAATGTTCCATCAGGACCTGAGTGATATAACTTCCATAGTTTTTTCAAAAAGGAATGCACCCCTGTGATACCAGCGGTATTCCAAGGTTTGGATTGCTCCAATGGGCCCAAGAACATTTCGTACAATCGTAAACTATCGGCTCCATACTCTTCACAAATCGCATCAGGATTTACGACATTGTATTTGGATTTGGACATTTTTTCGACTTCGCGGCCGACTTTGTAGACCTTGTTGTCCTCCCCCTGACCCCCTCCTGAGGAGGGGGAGTTTTTATCATAAACTGAGCCATCTTCGAGAATAAAAGTAGCATCCTTATAATCGGGTTGCCATTTTTTAAAGGCTTCAATATCTAATTCATCAGAAGCATTGATTAGGGAAACATCAGCATGTAAAGGAACAATGAATTCACTTTCAACAAATAACTCAATATCCTTGATTAAATCATCTTTATCCCGAAGTTCCTGATGAATCAAGTTCGTGGTGTAGTCCCTTATTGATCTATCAACATCGAATGCTCCAAACGTAGTTTTTCGAATTTTTGACCTACTGACTAAAATACTTCTACTTCCTCCTGTTACCGCTACACCACCTTTTAAAGAAGTAATTTTCAACTGAACCCCAATCTTATATATGTATACAAAAGCACTAGTTCCCGTAATCATCCCCTGATTAATCAGTTTTTTGGCAAACTCATCTTTTGGAGCAATACCCCTATCAAACAAAAACTTCTGCCAAAAACGACTGTACAATAAATGTCCGGTTGCATGTTCGCTACCACCTATATATAAATCTACATCTTCCCAGTAGTTGATGGCTTCATCTGAATAGATGGTCTCATCATTATGCGGGTCCATATAGCGATTAAAATACTGTGAGCTGCCTGCCCAACCGGGCATGGTGTTTAGTTCTAGAGCCCCTCCTTTCATCTCGGCACTTCGGCTACGCTCAGTGTCCGAGATAGCACTTTCAAACTCCTCCTCAGAAACCACTTTGCCTTCTTCGCCATATTGCAGCCAATGCCATTCTTTGGCGTTCCCTAATGGTGGTTCACCTGTTTCCGTAGGAAGATATTTATCTACTTCCGGCAGCTCTAAGGGCAAATGTTTTTGATCTAGCATCTGTGGCATTCCGTCGGCATCATAATACACCGGAAAGGGTTCTCCCCAATAGCGCTGACGGCTAAATACCGCATCACGCAAGCGGTAGTTGATTTTTCCTTTTCCCTGGCCTATTTTTTCTAATTCGTAAATAGCCGTTTTAACTGCTTTTTTATAGGGTAACCCATCTAAGAAATCTGAATTAGCAATAATGGTACTCTCCTTATCAGCAAAAGCCTCTTCAGAAATATCAACCCCTTCAAAAATATTGGGAATAGCAATATTAAAATGCTTGGCAAAATCATAATCACGTTGGTCACCACAGGGCACTGACATCACCGCACCAGTACCATAGCCTGCGAGAACATAATCACCAATCCAAATTGGAACGGGCGCTTTGGTAAAAGGATGTTCTGCATAAGCCCCTGTAAAAGCCCCAGAAATGGTTTTAACATCGGCCATACGATCACGTTCTGACCGTTTTGCAGTAGCTTCAATATAGGACTCAACTTCCGCCATTTGATCTCGTCTCGTCATATTTACCACAAATTCGTGTAAAGGGGCCAAAGTCATAAATGAGGCGGAGATTTTTCGCGGTGGAAGAACTCGGCGAGGGTCGACACCTGCGGGGTCCGAGCGAAGTTGTACTCCTTCGGCGGGCTGCTGGTGATCCATTCGAGGCTGCGAGCATCCCACGGGTCTGCAGGTGCCGGCGGGGTCTTCGAGCCGGGGCGGTGCGTGACCCAGATGTTGACGAGGAACAGCAGGACGCCGACGGCCAGGATGAAGGTGCCGATGGTGGCCACGAGGTTCCAGAA
>CAYGUO010000288.1:0-2582 GCA_964353095.1 uncultured Flavobacteriaceae bacterium
GTGTTTTAACATCTTTAGGTTTTATGGTGATGGCTCAAAAAGTGTTATTTTATTCATCTCGTAATGATTTTGAAGGGTTGGTTCTTGCGGCCTGAAAACTTTGCCAACTTACCGTTAATAAGGTAATTGCTAAGACAATAAAACCAGCAAATAGAAAACCTTCCCAACCAATACTTGTCTTATGGGCAAAACCCCCTAACCATTGCTTTATTCCATACCATGAAACAGGCACTGCAATAATAAAAGCCAAGGCGACCCATTTTATAAAGTCCCTGTTTAAAAGAGAAAGAATCTGCGTCACTGTTGCACCATTCACCTTTCGAATACCAATTTCTTTTGTTCTATGGGCCATTGTATAGGAAGCTAAGGCAAAAAGCCCCATACAAGAAAGGATAACAGCTAATATTGAAAACCAAGTAATCAAGGTATTTACCCGTTCATATTCCTTGTAATAAGCATTCAATTTTTCATCTGCAAAAAAATAGGTCAACTCGGTATCAGGAAGTAGTATTTGCCATTTTTCTTTTAGGAGCTGTATTGCTTGTAATGTGCCTCCTTTTTTTGACCGAATAGTCAGATAATCCCAATTCATAAGATTTTCCTGTTCAACGAAAAAGTGGGCTAAAGGTTCTGTTGCCCGTTGTACCCCTTGATAGCTAAAATCATCAATGGTACCAACCACACGATATTGTGTTCCACCTTCCCTGCCTTCAATCAAAATTTGACCTTCGGCTGATGTAAACCCTAATTGGTTCATTGCTGTCTTATTCAAGACCACTGTGTTTTGTAGTGCTGTGGGCTCTTTGTCAAAACCATGACCATTTAAAATAGAAATGCCAAGTGTTTTAAAATAGTCCTTTCCAACATAAGATTTTCTAAGACTGATGTCAGATAAATCACTGCCACCCATCGGATAAAAAGTATTGTAGTTCTCATCATAATCTCCTGGAATGCTTCCTGTAAAATTAACGGAGCTTATGAACGGACTCTCAGCTAATTCCTTTGAAATTATGTCAAGCTTTCCTGAAGCAAAATCAAGGTCTTTATGTTGCCAAAAATCTGTTTGTGCAACAATCACATTTTCGTTGTCAAACTTCGGATTCTTATCGAGCATAAAATCAATCTGTTTTCTAACGAAAATGGCCCCAGAAATCAAAATAATGGCCACCACAAACTGTATGATTACAGACGAATGTTTTGAAATACCTGGCTTACTTTTTGAAGAAACCTTTCCTTTTAGGTTCTCCACCAACTTACTTCGTGACCATAGCAATGAAGGAACTACACTTGAAAATAGCCCTACAAAAATCCAAATACCAAAAAGGATGCCCGTTAGAAAATAGGGGTTGAATGATTGAAAATTTAAGCTTGTCTCAAAAAGGGAATTAAATGCGGGCAATAAAATCACTTTTAAAAGCAGTACCCCAAGACTTGATGCAAATAGGCCAATGATAAAAGACTCGACCATTATTTGTTGCGTAATATGTTTTTTTGATGCTCCATGAACTTTTTTCACTCCAATTTCTCGGGTTCTGGACATCGCATTTACAATGGTTAAGTTGATGAAATTGACAATAGCTATACTTATGATACCCAAAGCGATGATGACCAAAATAATGATTAGTGTTTGGTTGGACTCTTCAGCAGCATGGTATTCAGAAAAAGGCAGTAGCCCTATTTTTGTGGTGTTTTCCCCTGCGGGAATAAAATTCTCTTTAACAATATTTTGAAGCTTATTTTCAATATCTCGGGGTGTTATGCCCTCTTGAAGCACAACATAAGTTTGAGAAAAGGTATTGTACCAGTTATGTACATCTTTTACCCATGGTGAAATGGTTTGACCACTTTCATACGAAGTGACGATATCAAATTTAACAGATGAATTTTCAGGAATGTCAACCACACCGTTTATGGTTAAAAAGGTATCGTCAAAACCTATTTGTAATTGTTTGCCCAACGCAGAAGAGGTGCCAAAGTATTTTTGGGCAAAAGGTTTGCTTATTACGGCGGTGTATTTTTGGTCAAGCACATTTTGGGCATTTCCCTCTTTAAAAGGAAAACTAAAAACGGAAAAGAATCCATTGTCCACATAAAAGACATTTTCCATAAAAGCGACATCACCATGGCTTAAGCGATACCCATCCCAATCAAAAATTCGGGTTCCGTTAACGATTTCCGGAATTTCTTGTTGCATTTGGGGCAATAAAAGCCCTTTGGTTGATGTGCCAGTACCTTCTTCATAAACTTCTTGAATCCGATAAGTGTTAGCAATATTTTCGTTAAAATGATTGTAGGTCAAATCATTATATACGTAAATAGCCAATACTAAAAACGAGGCGATACCTACGCCAAGGCCGACAGTATTGATAAGAAACGTTCCCTTATTCCGCTTTATGCTTCTAATAAAAAGTTTGATATTGTGTTTTAGCATGATTTCTATTCTTTAGATACCCTACTGGAGCCCGATGATTTGCTATGCACTTTTTCAGGGTTACCGCGATATTTGATGTGGCTAGACCCTGAAGAGTTTACGTCAATTTTGCTGTTTACCGCTACCCGGATATTTGATGAGCCAGATGAGG
>CAYGUO010000289.1:0-2581 GCA_964353095.1 uncultured Flavobacteriaceae bacterium
AGTAAACCCGTGGGGGTAAAATACTCTTTTTTCTTTGTTGTAAATTAGGGTAGCAGGAATACCGCCTTGCCAGTCTTCATCGATTTTAGGAATCCAATCATTCATTCTAGGGTCATCAAGAATAACAACCTCCCCTTTTAAACCATTTTCTTTTACAAATGGCTCCAATCTTTTTTTCCACATAGAAGGCATATCTAAACTTACCAGAACCATTGCTACATCATTGTCTTTCTGTTCTTCAAAAGTTCTCTCAAAATATGGCATTTCCTCAATACATGGTTTGCACCAAGTAGCCCAAAAATTAATGATATATGCTTTGTCGTCTTTTTTATTCAATAAAGGCTCAAGGCCATCATAGTCATAAACAGGAAAGCTTACTTTATTATTTTCAACAATAGCGATAGCCTCTGATTCAACATCTTTATCTTTTTTCTTTGTTTTATCGCTAGATGAATTACATCCAAGCAATAGCAAGACAAAGATTATAAACGAACTCAATAGTTTCATAACAGACACATTACCTGCTAAAAT
Organism: uncultured Flavobacteriaceae bacterium; assembly: GCA_964353095.1. Classification (GTDB taxonomy): domain Bacteria; phylum Bacteroidota; class Bacteroidia; order Flavobacteriales; family Flavobacteriaceae; genus Croceitalea. The sequence goes on from CAYGUO010000289.1 coordinate 532, forward strand.
TAACCATTGCAATTTTCAACCTTTTAATTTTAACAAAATATTAGCGGGATGATTTATTGATGGGATGAAAATATCGACATACATTTGTATATACAATTGTTGTAACGACATGAATGTAGAAGAAGTTATCAAGACAAAGAAAGCCATGGCCATTGAAACTAGAACGATAATCCATTTATCACTAGTGAACGCTAAGCTCAACGAAGCTATGGCAAATGCTTTAAAACCTTATGATGTTTCTTTACAGCAGTTTAATGTATTACGTATTCTGAGGGGGCAAAATGATTCTCCTGCAAACCTATCTACCTTAAATGAGCGTATGGTCACTAAAATGAGTAATACCACGAGACTAGTCGATAAATTATTGTTGAAAGGATTTGTAAACCGCGCTATTTGCCCAACGAATAGGCGAAAAGTTGAAATAAGTATAACTCCTCATGGAAAAAGAATATTAAAGGAAATGGACAAAGCCGTAGAATTAGCGGAAGCGCAGTCTATGGTAAGTTTTACGCATCAAGATTTAGAGAAATTGAACCACTTATTAGATAAATTTTAGAATGAACAGTATCTTAGAAAATAGAACTTGGCGTTATGCCACCAAAAAATTTGATCCGTCAAAAACAGTCTCGGATAAAGATTTGGAATTATTGCTTGAGGCCACCCGTTTAAGCTCATCATCGTATGGTCTGCAACCTTATCATGTATTCATAATCACAGATAAAAAAATTAAAGAAAAATTAAAGCCTGCATCTTGGGGGCAATCACAGATTACAGATGCCTCTCATATCATTGTTTTTGCAAACAAAACCGATTTTGGACCAGAACTCATGGATGAATACCTTTTAAATGTTTCTGAAACGCGCAGCATTCCTTCAGAAGGCTTGAAAGGTTACGGTGATTTTATGAAAGCTCAATTATTGGACTTACCACCAGGTTCTAAGGCCATTTGGACGGAGAAGCAAGCCTATATCGCCTTATCAAATTTAATGCAAGCAGCAGCTGAACTTAAAATTGACACCTGCCCAATGGAAGGTTTTGAGGCAGACAAATACGATGCTATTTTAGGTCTCACCGAAAAAGGCTTAAGTGCATCTGTTGTATTACCCATAGGGTATCGTTCTGAAGAAGACGAAACCCAACATTACATAAAGGTTAGAAAATCAAAAGAAGAATTATTTACATACCTATAAATCATTAAAACAATTATTTACACAAAATCAATTTTAAAATCATGAAAAAGAACATTTTAAGTTTAGCCCTAGCCCTAGTTTTTGGCGCATCAGCAATTGCAAATCCCGTTGATGGAGAAAAAAAAGAAGTAAAAGTAAGTGAAAGCAAGGTAACGTGGAAAGGTTATAAAGTTACTGGCTCACACGATGGTACCATTGACCTAAAATCAGGATTCTTAATGATGGACGGTAAGAAGTTGACCGGAGGCGAGTTTGTTGTGGACATGACCAGTATAACGGTTACCGATTTAGCTTCTGGCGAAGGAAAAGAAAAATTAGAAGGTCATTTAAAGTCTGCTGATTTCTTTGGTATTGAAAACCATGCTACTGCGAAATTAGTAATCACCTCGGCAGAAAAATTTAATAAAACCTCCTACACCGTAAAAGGAGATTTAACCATTAAGGGGATTACAAATGAAATCACCTTAGTTGTTTCTATGTTTGAAAACAAGGCCACTGCAACCATGAAAGTGGATCGTGCTAAATTTGACATACGTTACGGGTCTGGTAGTTTCTTTGACAATTTAGGAGACAAGACGATATACGACGAATTTGATTTGGTGGTAGATTTGGCACTTTAAAAAGGCCTAGTACGGAACGTATCAAGTTGAATATTTAAAAATCCCTTTGAGTAGTATTCAAAGGGATTTTTAATTTTAAGTAAAGAAAATTTGTGACTTTAAATTTCCTTTCTATATTTGAACCAATGAAATTAATGAACAACACTTGGTGGTGGAACAGCTTACGACAGAATTCGTGAACTAGTCCCTATTGAAAAATATATAAAGGCTTGTCATCACGACAGGCCTTTTTTAATTTAT
>CAYGUO010000290.1:0-2540 GCA_964353095.1 uncultured Flavobacteriaceae bacterium
GTATTGGCAGTAATTGTAGCAGGTTATTTTGGCATTAATCCGCCCGGTTTTGTAGCTTCAGTAGTGGCATTGGCTTTTGGTTTGGCAGCTTCCTCTTTTTTTCCCGCTATTGTCATGGGTATTTTCAGTAAGCGTATGAATAGAGAAGGAGCCATCACAGGCATGATTGCTGGTCTTGCAATTACCACGTACTACATAGCGCGCTTTAAATTGGGGTGGATTGGTAGCCCAGAAACCAGTACTGCCCAAGATTGGTGGTTTGGGATATCTCCAGAAGGGTTTGGCACTGTAGGGATGCTAGTGAATTTTGTACTCGCTATGGTTATCTCAAAATTAACTCCACCACCACCTCAAGCGGTGCAAGAAATCGTAGAAAATATAAGAATACCAAGTGGGGTAGGGGAAGCTATTGAACATTAGTGGCCTAAATAGGATACTTGGTTGATCTCAAATTGCCTAAAACTATCTTATTGTACGTAAAGTTGCCAATAAGATATAAGTCTTAAAGTTACTTTTTTTCCTATTTTTAGTTCCTTATTCGTTTTTCATGAGCAACTACCATATCAAACATTTAGAAGAGTATTTTCAAGTGTATCGAAAATCAGTTCGTAATCCAGAAGCTTTTTGGGAAGAAATTGCGGAAGAACATTTTGTCTGGCGTAAAAAATGGGATACTATTTTAGACTGGGATTTTTCAAAACCAGAGATCAAATGGTATGATGGTGCAAAACTAAATATTACTGAAAACTGTATTGATCGGCATATTCATATTCGAGGCGATAAAACAGCCATTCTTTTTGAACCCAATAATCCTGATGAACAGGCGCAACATATCACCTATAAACAATTAAGGGAGCGGGTATGCAAGATGGCCAACGTGCTGAGCGAAAAAGGCATCAAAAAAGGGGATAGGGTTGTTATTTACCTTCCTATGATTCCTGAATTGGCAGTTTCATTGTTAGCTTGTGCAAGAATTGGAGCGGTGCATTCGGTCGTGTTTGCAGGGTTTTCTTCAACTGCACTATCTACACGTATCAATGATTGTGGTGCAAAAATGGTCTTAACCTCAGATGGTTCCTATCGCGGTACAAAAACTATAGATTTAAAAGGTATTGTAGATGATGCCCTGGAAGATTGTCCGGGCGTTGAGAATGTGTTGGTCACAAAACGAATTAATTCTGATATTGCCATGAAAGAAGGCCGTGATGCATGGCTAGCGCCTTTGTTAGAGAAAGCCTATGGCGATTTTCCACCAGAAGTTATGGATGCAGAGGATCCTTTGTTCATTTTATATACCTCAGGTTCTACGGGTAGACCAAAAGGAATGATGCATACAACCGCGGGCTATATGGTATATACGGCCTATACGTTTAAAAATGTATTCCAATATAGGGAAGAAGATGTGTATTGGTGCACAGCGGACATTGGTTGGATAACGGGGCATTCCTACATCGTTTATGGTCCATTGGCCAACGGTGCTACTACCGTTATGTTTGAAGGGGTACCTTCATACCCCGATTTTGGTCGTTTTTGGGATGTGATACAAAAACATAAAATCACTCAGTTTTACACGGCTCCAACAGCAATAAGGGCATTGGCAAAAGAAAATCTTGACTATGTCACTAAATATGACCTTTCAAGTTTAAAAATACTGGGTACTGTTGGTGAGCCTATAAATGAAGAAGCTTGGCATTGGTATAACGATCATGTTGGTGAAAAAAATTGCCCCATAGTAGATACTTGGTGGCAAACCGAAACAGGGGGAATTTTAATTTCTCCAATACCCTTTTCAACCCCTACGAAGCCAACCTACGCCACACTGCCCCTGCCCGGGATTCAACCTGCCCTAATGGATGAAAGCGGCAAAGAAATTTCTGGAAATCAAGTAGAAGGGCGGCTATGTGTCAAATTTCCTTGGCCTTCCATAGCCAGAACCATTTGGGGTGACCATCAACGGTATAAAGACACTTATTTTTCAGCTTATGAGGGTAAGTATTTTACGGGTGATGGAGCCTTACGTGACGAGGTCGGGTATTATCGTATCACCGGTAGGGTTGATGATGTTATCATTGTTTCTGGTCATAATTTGGGTACGGCTCCTATAGAGGATGCGATTAATGAACATCCTGCAGTGGCAGAATCTGCAATAGTAGGTTTCCCTCATGATATTAAAGGCAATGCCCTATATGGTTATGTGATTTTAAAGGAAACAGGAGAATCACGAGATCGAGATAACTTGAAAAAAGAAATCAATCAAATGATTACAGAGCATATAGGGCCTATTGCAAAATTGAATAAAATTCAATTTGTACCAGGACTCCCAAAAACGCGAAGTGGTAAAATTATGCGCCGTATTCTTAGAAAAATAGCTTCAAAAGATACTAGCAATTTAGGCGATACCTCTACACTACTCAATCCGGAAGTGGTAAAACAGATAATGGATGAAGCTTTATAAACAAAAAGACCATCAATTTGATGGTCTTTTTTGTAGCGAGAGGGGGGCACGATCCCCCGACCTCCGGGTTATGAATCCGACGCTC
>CAYGUO010000291.1:0-2450 GCA_964353095.1 uncultured Flavobacteriaceae bacterium
GTTGGAGGTTTTGATTTGGCAAATTTTACCAAATCTGCTGTTTGAAGTACTTTTTGAAATTGGTCAATCGTTTCATCATCAATCTTAAGCTCACCAGCATCTTTTAATAATTCTAATTTTTCGATTAACTGGTCCGTAGTACTTTCTAGGGCTGAGACGTTTGCATCTTCTTCTAAATACGAACGTACGATTGCTGTTAATTCAGAGTAATACTTTTTATACTCGTCTTGAATTAAATACCTAGAATTTTCCAATTCTTTTAATTGTAACAAAGCCCGGTCATAAGGAGGCAAAAGGGCTACTTTCTCTTCTTCGGTCAACGGTTTTTTCCTTAGAAAAAACCAATATACCAGTCCGCCCACCAAGGCTAGTCCTAAAACAACCCAAAAAAGTATTTGCCATAGCTTAGCGTTGCTTTTTTCAAGCTCAACAAGTGGCTTTATATCAAACATCTTTTGTTTGGTCGTGTCAACAACAACATCGGCAACCTTAATTCTGAAAGAATCCGTAAAAAACGGGTCTTCATTTATGGCGATTCGTTGGGGGGGAATAGTATATGCGCCACTATCAAACTGAGTTAGGGCGTAGATGCGTTGCAGGGTAATTCTATCTTTTTTCTTTGTGGTATCTATTTTTAAGGTTTCTACCATTTCCATAGGGGAAAAGGTTTGGTCCTCTGGAAAATAAACAAGGTTTAAAGAATCGGTTTCAACCGTAATTTTATATTGAATTTGCTCCCCAATTTTTATAGAAGTTGAATCAATCTCGGCTTTTACTGTGGACGCACTCTGGCTAAAACTTATAAAAGAAACTAAAAAAAAGCAACAACAAACCACGAGGCTCTGTAGCCTTAATGAACTTGGAATATTGTTTTTTAGCGTATTGAATTTCATTTATGCTCTACGTTTAAAATAACCCAATAATTTTTTCACGTAGCTCTCATCGACCCTGCAGCTAATAACACCACAGCCAGATTTCGCAAAGGAGTCGTTAAAATAGTCAACACGTTCAGCATGATATTTCCAATATTCATGGCGCACTTTTTTTGAACTGGTGTTGACCAGTTGTACACCGCCTGTTTCGGCGTCTTGTACTTGAATCATTCCCAAATTTGGAATGAACTCTTCTTTTTCATCATAAACCCTAATACCGGTTACATCATGTTTATTTCCAGCAATTTTAAGGGTGTTATCATAATCTTCGGCAATAAAATCAGAAAGTAAAAAAACAATAGCTTTCTTTTTCATTACGTTTCTTAAGAATTTTAAGGCTTCCGTAATATCGGTTTCGTGGCTTGAGGGTTTGAATTCTAATAATTCTCGAATAATACGTAGTACATGGCTTTTGCCTTTTTTGGGTGGAATAAACAATTCCACCTCATTTGAGAATAATATCAGTCCTACTTTGTCATTGTTTTGCATTGCTGAAAAGGCAAGCGTTGCTGATATTTCAGTAATGACCTCTTTTTTAAACTGGTTTGTTGTACCAAAAAGTTCAGATCCACTAACATCAACCATGAGCATCATGGTCAATTCGCGTTCTTCTTCAAAAACTTTGACAAAGGGTTCATTATATCTGGCGGTAACGTTCCAATCAATGGAGCGTATATCATCACCAAATTGGTATTGACGAACTTCACTAAAAGTCATTCCCCTGCCTTTAAAGGTAGAGTGGTACTCACCACCAAAGACATGGTCAGACAATCTCCGTGTCTTTATTTCAATCTTCCGTACTTTTTTTAGTAGTTCTTTTGTGTCCATAAGGCCCCTAGCCCCTAAAAGGGGAACTAGTTAATTTGTATTATCGTTGTATGTACAAAACACATTATAGATTTTTATTGAATAAAGCGTATGAATACGTTTCTGATGAACAGCCCTATTTGGATCCAATGGCTTAAGGTACCTCTACCTCGTTCACAATTTTGTTTATGATTTCTTCCGAGGTAATGTTTTCCGCCTCTGCTTCATAGGTTATTCCTATTCTATGGCGCAGAACGTCATGCACCACAGCACGAACATCTTCAGGAATTACATAGCCCCTACGTTTTATAAAAGCATAGCATTTTGAAGCATTGGCAAGGTTAATACTTCCCCTAGGTGAAGCTCCAAAGCTTATTAAATTCTTTAAATGTTCAAGGTTATATTTTTCAGGATATCTAGTGGCAAATACGATATCAAGAATATACTTTTCAATTTTTTCATCCATGTATACTTCACGCACGGCTTGCTGTGCACTAAGTATTTGTTTGACAGAGACAACTGCTTTGATAGGTTCATGGCTACCTTTAAGGTTTTGCCTCATAATCATTTGCTCTTCATTCAATTTTGGGTAGTCAATCACCGTTTTCAACATAAAACGGTCAACTTGAGCTTCTGGCAACGGATAAGTTCCTTCTTGTTCGATAGGGTTTTGAGTCGCCATAACCAAGAACGGACGGTCCAGTATAAAGG
>CAYGUO010000292.1:0-2450 GCA_964353095.1 uncultured Flavobacteriaceae bacterium
GTCTTATCGTTGGTATTTTATTACAGTAAAAAAAGCATCATTCAGATTTACCGAAATTCAGTTGTAAATTTGTAGCCTATGGCAAGAGATATTGTTTTAAAAGAAAGATGGCAGGTACTGGTAGAAAAATTGTCTGCAAAGTTTGCTGATGGCGACCCTTTGGAACTAGATGCAATTATTTACTTGATAGGTGTGCAAGAACTAGGGCAATATGAGCGTAACTATAAAAAAGATGAAAAGGTAAACCTGATGCATATTGCGATATGTAGGCTTTTAGAGCCTTATGGCTATTATGAGTTTGAGTTTTTTGATGAAGAGGGCTGGCCTCATTACACCATAAAAGAAGAACTGCCACCTTTAAAAGCTGGAGAGCAAACCGTATTAATGAAAGAAGCCATTGTAAATTATTTTGTTGAAAAACAATTTATAAGCTAAATGGAACTTCAAAAACCGTATTACGCCGTAATTTTTACCAATACCAGAACCCAAGAAGATAATGGGTACGCTGATACGGCACTACTTATGGAAAAACTCGCGAGACAACAGAAAGGATTTTTGGACTTTGAAACCGCCCGTGAGGTTTTAGGAATTTCAATTAGTTATTGGGATAGTTTAGAAGCAATAGCCAATTGGAAAGCAGATATAGATCACCAAACAGCTCAAAACAGAGGTGTAAAAGAATGGTATTCTTGGTATAAGGTTCGTATTTGTAAAGTAGAACGTGAGTACGAGTTTACAAAATCATAATCTCTAAGGTGTGGCCCATCGCCAATTGATTTCGTAATTTTATCTTCTTTTTTAAAAATTGCTAGTAGTATGAAAGAACCTATTCGTTTTTCAAACCTTGACCGTAAAGAGACTGTACAAGAATTATCAAATACTTTATATGACCTCGTCGTTATTGGTGGCGGTATTACTGGTGGTGGTATTGCCTTGGATGCAGCTTCACGAGGCTTAAAAGTTGCCCTTGTAGAGAAATGTGATTTTGCATCAGGAACCAGCAGTAAATCGACCAAATTGATTCATGGCGGACTGCGCTATCTAAAACAGTTTGATTTTTGGTTGGTGAAAGAAGTGGGTTCTGAACGTGCCATTGTGCACAAGTTGGCACCACATTTGGTGTTGCCCGAAAAAATGTTGTTGCCTTTAATTGATGGGGGTTCGTATGGAAAATGGCTGACCTCAATCGGTTTAAAAGTTTATGATATCCTTGCACAGGTAGAGGGGGAAGACCAGCGTCAAATGTTAGGTAAAAAAGCAGCCATGAAATTAGAACCGCTACTGCCTAAAAAAATCTTGAACGGGGCAGGCTACTATGCTGAGTACAGAACTGATGATGCCCGTTTGACAACGGAAAACATTAAAACCAGTCTGCAATTTGGGGCAAAGGCGTTGAATTATGCTGAGGTTACTGATTTTATTTATGAAGATGAAAAAGTGGCCGGCGTAAAGGTGAAAGATAATATTGGCGGTGAAGACTTTGAAATAAAATCAAAATTTGTAATCAGTGCGGCTGGGCCTTGGGTAGACGAATTACGGAGTGCCAATAACTCTAAAAAGGGAAAGCGCTTGCATTTGACCAAAGGCGTGCACCTCGTTTTTCCGTATGAAAAGCTGCCGGTAAAACAATCTGTATATTTTGATGTGCCAGACGGTCGAATGATGTTTGCCATACCCCGTGGAAAAATCACCTATGTAGGTACTACGGATACCAATTTCAATTTAGATAAAGATAAGGTGCAGACCGATTTGGCCGATGCCATTTATTTGATTTCGGCAGTGAATAATATGTTTCCCAATATCAATTTAGAAATGGAAGACATTATTTCATCTTGGGCAGGGCTTCGACCTTTAATTCATGAAGAAGGAAAGTCAGCTTCAGAACTGTCTCGAAAAGATGAGATTTTCACTTCAGACACTGGGTTAATCAGTATTGCAGGCGGTAAATTAACCGGCTATCGAAAAATGGCAGAACGTGTGGTTGACCGTATTGCTAAAAAAATGGAAGAAGAAGGCACCAAAGTTAAAGAGTGTACTACGGATAAGATTCCCCTATGTGGCAGTGATTTTAAAAAGTTTAAAGAGGTAAAAAAATATATGCAACAGGTTTATGAAAACATACGGGCAGATGGTTTTACGGAACATGATGCTTGGTTTTTGGTTACCAATTATGGCAAACAAACAGAAATCATTTTAGCGCATTACAACAATTTCAAAAATGGGGATAATCAGCTACGATTGCTGCGTGCCGAATTAAAATTTGGAATGGAGCATGAAATGGTTTCCAATCCTTTGGATTTTTTCATTAGAAGAACTGGAAGGCTTTATTTTGATATTGAAAGCATCAGAACCTACATGACCCCCATATTTGATGATGTAAAAGAGGCTTTTGGTTACGATGATAAAACGATGCTAGCGTTTAAAGAAGCTTTGGAAAAAGAGTTGGATAG
>CAYGUO010000293.1:0-2442 GCA_964353095.1 uncultured Flavobacteriaceae bacterium
TTTATTTCAGGTTATAGTTATTCAATAGGTCTTGTAAATTGGGTATTTGTTACATGGTGTTCAAAGCAGGGTTGTACTATTAAAGCTGTTCTTTGATTTTTATAAGCTCAGCCCGTACTTTTTGTAATTTTTCAATAACATTAAAATTGGTGAGGGTCTTGTGTTTTTCTTCTTTTAAATGGGTTTTTGCCCCCTCTAAAGTAAAACCACGCTCTTTGACCAAATGGTAAATGAGTTTCAGGTTTTTAATGTCTTCGGGTGTGAATTTACGATTGCCTTTTGCATTCTTCTTTGGTTGTAGCACATCAAATTCTTTTTCCCAAAATCGAATAAGTGATGTATTTACTTCAAAAGCCTTGGCGACTTCGCCAATACCGTAATACCGTTTTTCAGGGAGTTCTATATGCATTAATCCAATGATTGATTTTCTTGAGCTGCAAACTTGAGCATATTTTCAAATTCTTCAGGCGACAAACTACCATAATAAAAATTGATAGGGTTAATACGGTCTTTGTCTTTCCATACCTCATAGTGCAGGTGAGGTGCTTCGGATCTGCCCGTATTACCTACAAAGCCAATCAAATCGCCTCTTTTAACTTTTTGGCCTTTACTTACGTTGTACTTACTTAAGTGTGCATATAGGCTCATGTAGCCATATCCATGTTCAATACGAATATGTTTTCCGTACCCAGAAGAATTATTATCGGCACGGGTAACTTTGCCATCACCGGTCGCAAAAATGGGCACTCCTCTAGCTGCTGTAAAATCCATTCCCCAGTGCTTTTTACGAGCTTTGGTAAACGGGTCGGTACGCCAGCCAAAACCAGAGGCCATTCTAGTAAGGTCTTTATTTCTTACCGGTTGTATCGCTGGTATTGCCGCAAGCAATTTTTCCTTTTCTTCCGCTAGTTTTGCAATCTCATCTAACGACTTCGATTGAATCACCATTTGTTTTTGGATGATATCCAAACGTTTGGTGGCATCCATTATGATTTCAGAATTATTAAAGCCTTCTAAGGATTTATATCTGTTTACCCCACCAAAACCTGCTTTTCGTTGTTCTTCAGGTATTGGATTCGCCTCAAAATAAAGTCGATAAATATTGTTGTCTCGGTCTTCTATATTTGCTAGAACATTCTCCATCTGTTCCATTTTACGATCTATGATTTCAAATTGAAGCTCGTAGTTCTGTACTTCCCTTTGCAGCGATAGTTCACGCGGGGTGTTGACCAAATTAGTGTTCAATAAAAAGATAAGGCCAACGAAACCGAAAAGGGCGGCCCCCAATAAAAAAAAGAAAATGTTTCGATACCGTTTTGATTTTTTAGCTTCAATCTTTCGATAAGACAGCGTATCAGGATCGTAATAGTATTTTACTTTAGACATGAAGTGAAATTATCCTATTTTTGGTCATTCGTTTTAAGGTAACAAACAAATATAAAAATTGTTTTGTTGATTCTGTTAAAATTAATTAAAGCTTAACTCCCAAGATGACATCGCAAAAGGTTAGAGAACAGTTTTTAAACTTCTATAAGTCCAAAGAACATAAGATTGTGCCTTCCGCACCCATGGTCATGAAAGACGACCCAACATTGATGTTTACCAATGCGGGAATGAACCAATTCAAAGAATTTTTTTTAGGGAACTCCGTGCCCACAGCAAAAAGGGTGGCCGATAGCCAAAAATGTTTGCGCGTTAGTGGAAAGCATAATGATTTGGATGAAGTAGGTAAGGATACCTACCACCATACCATGTTTGAAATGCTGGGTAATTGGAGTTTTGGCGACTACTTTAAAAAAGAGGCAATCGCTTGGGCCTGGGAGCTGCTTGTTGATGTTTACGGAATTGATAAAAACAGTTTGTACGTATCCGTATTTGAAGGAAGTAAGGATGCTGATAACTTAGAAATGGATCATGAAGCTTATGAATTGTGGAAGGCTATTGTGCCTGAAGACCGCATTATCATGGGCAATAAAAAAGATAATTTTTGGGAAATGGGAGATCAAGGTCCCTGTGGCCCTTGTTCTGAGATACATGTTGATATTCGTTCTGATGAGGAAAAGGCCAAAATTTCAGGTGCTTCCTTGGTCAATCAAGACCATCCTTTGGTGGTCGAGATATGGAATCTTGTTTTCATGCAATATAACCGAAAAGCCAATGGCACCTTGGAAAGTCTACCTGAAAAACATGTGGATACGGGTATGGGTTTTGAGCGCTTGTGCATGGTGTTACAGGGTGTTAAATCAAATTATGACACCGATGTATTTACCCCATTAATTCGCGAAATAGAAACCATTACTGGAGTTAAATATGGTAGTTCCAACGCATCAGGAGAAGATACCGATATCGCTATTAGGGTAATTGCCGATCATGTTAGGGCAGTAGCATTTGCAATAGCAGATGGCCAATTGCCAAGCAATACCGGTGCGGGTTATGTGATAC
>CAYGUO010000294.1:0-2427 GCA_964353095.1 uncultured Flavobacteriaceae bacterium
AGCACCACTCGTAAACATCACAAAAAGCCAAGGCGCACAGATGCCCGAAAATTCGGAAACGGCATTAAAACCATAAAGTGCAATGGAAACCACTACAATACCCACGGCCAAAACAATCAAAACAAACCAAGCATTGGTCGGATACCAATTGAGTTGCGCGGGAATATTAAAGGCAAAACGCACTGCTGAAGCAGAGACGGTAATCATCGCCGCCGAAATCACCGAAAAGATGATGACATTGGCCCAATTGTACAACTTGGTCATGGAGTCACCGGCAATCTTATTCAGATAGGTATAAAGGCTCAAGCGCGTATCAACGGCAATAGGGGAGGTGATGAACCTCCAGCTGAGAACAGCAAGAATATTACCGATTAATAGCCCAAGGATAATATCCATGGTCTTGGCACCAAGCGCTACAAAGGTCGCCCCGATGACAAACTCCGTTGCTGCGACATGCTCGGCAGCGTATAGTCCCGCAAAATGGGTCCAGTCGTGTAATTTGTGTTTTGCTACGGGTAATTGTTCTTCGTCTAGGGTTTTGAGGTGGTCAAAATCGGAAGTATTCGTGCTCATAGGCTTGGTTGGGTTAATAGTAAAAGCCTAATATAATTATTTTTTGGAATTTAGTACTAGAATGCTATGGTCGTTTCGCTCGCATTGGTGTCATTGTTCGCGCCTGTAGTCGACAAACACCATCTTTTTTAATGAAGGTACTCGAGTAGCGTATTTTTCCTGGAACGGGATTGTTCATAATGGTTCCTTTGATTTCTAGAATTCCGATAACAATACCCATATTGTCAGTTTCAATAATTTTGTCAACGGTTATATTCATTGATAAAATATTTAGGTTTTTCAAGCCTTCAAAGGCTTGTTGCTTGTTTTCTAGCATCCCTTGGGCAGCGATCAAGACAAAATCTTCTGTTGCCAAATCACTCAAAGGTTTTGCCTTCTTTTTTAGTAGTTCATAGTATACCTTTTTTAACCAGCACGGATTTAGGAAAAAGAAATTGTCCAAACTCGTTTTCAGATCGCAGGTTCACAGCATAGAAATCAATTTGGTCATTTTCTTCAAGAGGTTCAATCGGTCCGTTTCCATTTCCTTTCCAAAATGTTACGAACTGGCCAACTTTTTTAGGCGTAATCTTAGAATTCCGACTTATTATTTTCCGTCCATTTAGTTTAAATCTGCAAGCATCATATTCTTTACTTTCTGGTTCGAGTTGAAAATCGGATATTCTCAATCCCAATTTTTCATAAACTTTAGTATTTATGATATTCAGATTACTATCCATTTTTCTTATGAAGCCTGAACTTGAATTGATTGCAGGAATTTCCAGCTGCAAATTCTCCCCGCAATTAATTATACACCGTTGTACACCGTACTTTTATTTTCTATTCCACCACCCATTTTGTTTTCGGATGTAGATTATTTGTCCAGAGTGGTACGCATTATGAGATGCCATTGTTAAAATATCAACAGCTTGTTTAGATAATTGTTCTTCACTTGCATTTTCTGTCCATAATTGGAATTCCATTTGAATACTATCCAATTTACTAGTTACCTTCTGCCACTCCTTCTCATTATAAACCAAAAAAGTTGAGTCGTTGTCCATTTCAAAATCTGAAACGTCATCTCCATTGAAAGTTCTTAGGTACATACCATTCCAAAAAGTCAGATGGGAAACAAGTTCACCAATAGAGTGATTTTGTGTGCTATCTTTCCAATTCACCTGTTTAGGAGTTAGTCCGTTTATTGCAATTTTGGTAGGTACGTACCAATTTTCATCGGTATGGGAGTATTTCAACTGCTCATTTAGTAGGGTTCTTAAATCCGTTGTATTCTTTTTTTTTAATTCATTCTTTTTTTCCGAACAACTTAAACAGAAAATTAAAATTCCGAAAATCACCAGATTTCTTTTCATTTTTAGCATTTTTAGGCATGGTGTACAACAATTGGCTAAATGTACCATAATATGTTATTCCATTTATAGCGGTACTATGCTGACTATAATATAAATAATACAAATTTTTATTTGAATAGACTTTACAGTTTTCCAAAAGGGAATCCGTATTTGTTGCGGTAGGGTATGGTTAGATTAAACCTTATCTAGGATTACAGAAAAGCGATTCCCGTTGCACAAGTATTAAGGGCTTATTCTAAAATCTCATAATCAATGCCTAGTTTTCGTAAGGCTCTTAGCACAGACCCTGTGTTTTTATGATCTACCTCAATGTCAATAGGGTCTCCTTCTAAAAGGATGGCCGTAAGTTCTTTAGACAAAGAATCATCAATTTGCGATGAAACCGCTGCCAAACATTGAGCGATTGCCCTGCTATCGGGTCTTTGAGCATGACAAGACAGTAAGTGGAGTTTCATCTTTAAATTATTTAGACAAGTAATATACTAAAGTTGCCCTTAACCTAGGG
>CAYGUO010000295.1:0-2418 GCA_964353095.1 uncultured Flavobacteriaceae bacterium
TAGGTGATTTTCAAGTGTAATCGTTAAGAGTTATGCAACTAATACCTACAATTGTTTGTTTATTAAGGCTGCGTTTTTCTGTTCAAAACATTTGCCTTCTCTATAAAAGCCCTGCTTTTTTCAAGGTCAACTTCAGTTATCAAACGAATACCGACAAATAGAAAAAGGGAGATGGAAATTCCCACTAAGGCTTGCGTTGCCGAGGCTATTTCCCAAGCAGCAGGTAAATCGATACCCAGTGCAATTAGTAAATTGTAAGTAGAAAAAGTCAAACCAAAAAGCATGGAAACTACTGCAGCCTTTGCAGTACCGCGATACCACACAAAACCTAATACCAAGGGTATAAAAGCACCAGTGGTCAGAAAATCAGACCCTATCCATGAAATGGTCAATACCGATTGTATTTTGAGCGCGATGAACAAGGCAACCAGAGCTACTGAAATTGTGGCTATTTGAGCAACCTTTACGTTTGATTTAGAAGACGCCTTTGGGTTGATATATTTTTTATACACATCGATAGAAAGCGATAAAGCACCAGTGTTTATAAGGGAATCCATAGTGGACATAATTGCAGAACATAAACCCACAAAAATGAAGGCGCTCAATAGCGGACTTGAGATATTTTTGACCATATCAGGTATAATACCTCCGCTGGGTACTACATCATAAAGTACGGAGCTGAACATGCCAGTAAAGGTAACCATGAGATAAAGCGGTATAAAAACGATGAAACTGACCAGCATCATTCTTCTTGCATCAATAGCGCTCTTGGCGGCTGAAATACGTTGCCATATATTGGCTTGAATCATCCATGAGGTTCCGAAGGTGATCACGTAAGCGAGGTTATCCGATACATTGCTAAAGAAAGAGGTGTACCCTGTTTTATGGTTTGCCAATGATAGTTTTTTTACGGCTTCCATACCTCCAGAATTGTAGTAGGTGATACTAAAAAGTATACAGGCGGTAATCAAAAAGAAAAAGAATTGTAACAAATCGGTCAAAACTACGCCCTTGAAACCTCCAAACAGCGAATAGGTTAATACAATGGTCACGCCAATAATAGCTCCTGTTTCATAGCTCAAATCAAAAAAAGAATGGAAAAACCGACCCACGACTATGATTTGAATGGCAGCAGCGATAACCATAAAAATGATGATGAAAATTGTCAGCAATAGGGCTGCCGTAGCATTGTACCGTTGTTCCATTAACTGTGGCTGCGAGATGGTCGCAATATTTCTGATTCCTTTTGCAAAAACGAACATGAGAAAAGTTGCTATCAGTACCGGTACGCCATAAATCCAGAAAGAACTCAGTCCATTTTCATGGGCATGGTCTACCAGGTCTATTGCCGAACCACCGCCCCACCAAGAAGCAATAAAAGTCACCGCCAATAGCCAAGCGGGTAAATTACGAGATGCTAAAAAATAGTCTTCGCTGGTCTTGTTCCTCCTATTGAATATACCTACGGCGATGATACTAATGACATATAGCGATAGAAATACAATGGTAATGGTAGTGTTTTGCATTCGTATGGAGTAGTAGGTCTTTTTTAAGCGGGTAAGTTCTGGCCTAATACCTAAGGCTTACCTTGCCCATGATTGAGCCGTAAAAATATGCTAAAAAGGAGACTTAGCATGAAGGTGCATCATATAAAACAGATAAGACTGACCGGTTGGGTATTTAGATATTCAATCATTTTAAAAATAAAAATATGGTGTAAGTGGAGTGCTTGGTTTCCATGAGTTCAACTCAATAGTCATTCTTGTTTTTTTTGAAATTATTTTGACTCTAAACGATTTTATATCTTTGCCATCCCTAAAACGGGTAGGTAATGAACAAAAAGGTCGCTTTTTATACACTTGGCTGTAAACTCAATTTTTCAGAAACTTCTACTATTGCTAGGGGTTTTGAAAATGAAGGCTTTGATCGTGTTGATTTTAAAGAAGCTGCTGATATCTATGTTATCAATACTTGTTCGGTTACAGAGAATGCTGACAAACGCTTTAAAACCATTGTCAAACAGGCACAAAAAGCGAATGCTGAGGCATTTGTTGCAGCAGTGGGCTGTTATGCGCAACTAAAGCCAGAACAGTTAGCAGCAGTTGATGGGGTGGACTTGGTGTTGGGTGCGACAGAAAAGTTTAAAATAACCGACTACCTCAATGATTTGTCTAAAAATGACCACGGTGAAGTACATTCCTGCGAAATTGAAGATGCTGATTTTTATGTGGGCAGTTATGCCATAGGTGATAGAACCCGTGCATTTTTGAAAGTACAAGACGGTTGTGATTATAAGTGTACGTATTGCACCATACCACTGGCGAGAGGAATTTCAAGAAGTGATTCCTTACAAAATGTTTTGAATAATGCTACTGAAATCGCAGCTAAAGGAATCAAAGAAATTGTTTTGACCGGAGT
>CAYGUO010000296.1:0-2406 GCA_964353095.1 uncultured Flavobacteriaceae bacterium
GCTCGGGCGTATTTTTTTAGTGCTGTTTGGGTAGAGTCTTCCAGCGAATTATCAGAAATCAATAAACTCAATTGCATGGCATCATTGGCAATTAATTGAGAGGTTGAGCTTCTCAATACCTTAAGTTGTGTCAAAGCCCAATCAAAATCGCCTTTATAGAAACTGGTTTGCGCTACTTTAAAACGTGCATCTTGCCCCAATACGTCGTTTTTCAAGGTTTTTTGAATCTGTGAAAAATAGATTAGCGCTTCGTTAAAACGTTGGTCAAAAACGAGAATATCACCAAGGGCCAGTTTTAAGTAGGCCTTACCGTACCTGCCCACAGGTTCTTCCAAGCTTTTTTTAAGCATTGTAATAGCCGGCTCAGGACGATTTCTTTTAAAGGTCAAAAAATTGGCATAGGCAATTTGTAATTGCAGTGTTTTTGAGTCGTAACCATAAGTGGCAAGCAGGGCCTCAAATTGTTTTTCTACAGCCACTAATTTCTTGTTGCTAGGCTCCAATAGCTCAATAGTGATCAAGCTTAATTGCGCATTCAGTTTTGTGGACGTATCCGTTGTGCTCGCTATAATGTATTCAAACGCGTCAATCGCGGTTTCCAAATCATTATTTTCTTGAGCAATTTCACCAATGTTTATTAAACGGTCTAAGGAAGCATTTTCGGATCTTTTAAAAATAGCTTTTTCTTGTGCAAAGGCGCTTTTAAACTGCTTTTGCTTTACAAATAGCCAGCTTAATAACTCGTTCCATAAAACATTCGGAGTTTTTTGGGCATTCTGGAGTAATGTTTTACGCAGTTTAATATTGTTTTCATTGGCAGCATCCTCGGTAAGAAAATCATCAATATTTCGCAATACGTTATTACGAGATGTTTTGCCTTCATAGATCAACTTAAGGTATGATTGATACATGGCCTCAATATTGCCCTGCTCCCCATAAATTCGGGCCAGTTGAAAGTCATAATTAAGCTCTGGCCTTAAGTCCATAGCTTTTGTATAGGCTAAAATGGCCTCGTCAAGTAGGGCGTATTTTTGAAAACGATACCCTACACTATAGCCAAAATTTGGGTTTTCATCAATTCTTTGAATTGCTTTTTGAAAATATTCGGTTGACTTTTCCGGTTCGTTTTGAAGCTTGTAGTTATAGCCCAATTCAATCAAAAAGGTAGGAAATGCATAGCTTTCTTGAATTTTATTAAGGAGGAATGTTTCTGCTTCGGCATAGCGTTCCAGTTGCTGATAACAAGCTACCAAGCCTTCAGAATAATCGGTTCTTCTGGGGTTGTTCTCCACAAGTTTTTCATAAAAAACTACTGCCTTTTCAAACTCGCCATCATTGAAGTATTGTTTTGCCAAAAAGTCTTCTTGAGAATGGGCAGCGAAAAGAAAACAGAGAAAAGAAAAAAAGATGATGTTTCTACGCATTACCCAAATATACAGTAGATTATTGCTTTAAAGTGTTAAGTGAATCTGAAATTGATTCTACGTTTTGGCTATGCGCAGTGTCCCGAAGAGTATCGTGTATAGGTGATGTGCCTATTGCACAACTAACTATTTCATGAAATCAAGTTGTTTTTACGAAATCGTATTAACAATTAGGCCTGAAAATCAATACTTTATGGATTGATAGAAATTTAAGAACCTTATTATTTTTCTAGATTTTGAGTTGTGCAACGGTTACCATTGTTGTGCTTTCGTTATTTTTATTTTTCCTTATTAATGACTACAATTAATTCATTAACATCTTCAATTAAACTATTAAAATTCCTCATTATCGCTTTTTCATTTCTATCAGTAAATGTTAACCAAAGATCTAACTCTAATATCGCTGCTCGCATATTATTTTCAATACCAAGTGATGCTGAGAGTTCTGGCTGATTTTGAAGCCTTTCAATCAAATCTGGATTAATTCCCTTTTTAGCAGATTCCAATCCAATTTTTTGAAAATCAGAGCTATTATTTTTATAATTATTCACAGAACTTGTCTGTTTATCCAAATAAGTGATTAGTTTACCCCGTAAAGGATTGTCAATTAAGTTAATATCACCTGTACTTATTAATGTTTTAATGGTGCTTGTATTAATTTCTATATAAGTTACCCAACCGTCATCGTAGTTTGCTTTAATGTATGAAAAAATCTCTGTGATGGACAATCCAGGTTTCTCAAATAGAGACCTATATCCCTTTGATTTTTTGTCTTTAGCTTCTAATCTATCAATAATTGACTGATAATAATTCTTATTTAGCTCCAAGTCTATTACAATCTGTTTTAGATAGTTGTCTTTTACGATAGTTACTTTTCGATTTTCATTCCAATTGTTAATCTGTAACGCAATCAAAATTCCTATAACAACAAGTATAATTTCTCCAATTGCATAAATCAGATATTTACTGAACTTGTTTTCAA
>CAYGUO010000297.1:0-2385 GCA_964353095.1 uncultured Flavobacteriaceae bacterium
TTTACAACTTATCGTGAGAGCACTTCCCCATTATGCGCGCTTTGAATGCCCTGGGGGTAATGCAACATTTTCCATTCATTTGGTCGAAAAGTTGCCCAAGGGAGAAGGTGTGTATGTGTATTTTGAATGTAAAGAGCTTCATGATGATGTCAATACCTTGGTTTCAAAGGGCATTAAATTTGACGAATTGCCCAATGATAGACCCTGGCTTTGGCGAGAAGCCCGTTTAAAAGACCCTGATGGCAATCAAGTCATTTTATATTATGCGGGTGAGAATCGATTGAATCCGCCTTGGCGTGTTTAGTTTTACTACGATAGCTTCTTTGTATTTTTAGTCATTATGCGAGTTCGACCCCATATTCTACCCACCATCGTTATTGCACAATTTTGCTGCACCTCATTATGGTTTGCCAGTAATGGCATATTAGGCGAACTTACTTCAAACTTTGGGCTTGATGCCAATGCACTTGCCAATTTGACCTCAGCAGTGCAATTTGGTTTTATTACGGGCACTTTGGTATTTGCTATTTTGACCATTACAGATCGCTTTTCACCTTCAAAAGTATTCTTGGTGAGTGCTATTTTGGGAGCCATTTTTAATGCGGGCATGCTTTGGCAAAGCAATACACTTTTTACTTTACTCATTTTTAGGTTTTTCACCGGTTTTTTCTTGGCAGGAATATATCCCGTAGGGATGAAAATAGCGGCCGATTATTTTGACAGAGGATTAGGGAAGTCCCTTGGGTTTTTAGTGGGAGCCTTGGTACTGGGGACCGCTTTTCCGCATATCTTAAAAAGTTTAGGCACCTATTTTTCCTGGCAATCTGTGGTCACAACAACTTCAGGTCTGGCATTATTTGGCGGATTATCCATCGTATTTTTGGTACCAAACGGACCTTATAGAAAACAAAGTCAGCAGGTAGATTTGAACGCTTTTTTTAAAGTTTTTCAGCACTCCAAATTTAGGTCATCCGCCTTTGGCTATTTTGGCCATATGTGGGAACTCTATACCTTTTGGGCCTTTGTGCCCGTGATATTGGTCAGTTTCAATAACATGCATGGTACAACCATGCCTGTTTCACTTTGGAGTTTTATCATCATCGCCTTAGGAGGTGTCGCATGTGTACTGGGCGGATTTATTTCTATGAAAGCTGGCACCAAAAAAACAGCGACCTTGGCCTTGTTGATGTCTGGACTATGCTGTTTGCTTTCCCCACTGGTTTTTGGTTGTGCCAACCCATACCTCTTGTTGATTTTTTTATGCATTTGGGGCATGGTCGTTATTGCAGATTCGCCCTTATTCTCAACCCTGGTCGCTGGTAATGCCGATGCTCAAATCAAGGGTACTGCATTGACTATTGTAAACTGTATCGGTTTCGCCATTACCATTGTGAGTATTCAAGTGATGACTTGGGTGCAGCAACTTATTTCTTGGGAATACAGCTATCTCTTATTGGCTTTAGGCCCACTGTTTGGACTGTACAGTTTATATGAGAAAAATAAATTTTAATATTTTTTGCATGATATTTCATACTTTAAGTGTTATTTACATACATAATGCATGACTTTTAATACATTATATTTATTTAATAATTCTTATATTTGAATGATATTTCATACCTTATTATCAATTTAAAATTATAATGACTGATATTTCATACAAAATAAATGAAAAAATAAGCGATACTGCCATTCAGCAAGCTATTGGGTATTTTATTCAATACAAACGCAAACAGCAACAGTTGACACAAACAGACGTTGCCCAAGCGGCACAAATAAGTCGCTCTACACTCAGTTTGTTAGAGCGTGGCGAAACCGTAACACTTGGCACTTTAATCAAAGTCCTTCGTGTTTTGGGGCAACTACAAACACTTCAGACTTTTGAAGTACAAAAGCAGATAAGTCCGCTCGCCCTGGCCAAACTACAACAGAAAGAACGGCAACGGGTTCGAAAAAGCATTAACGACGAACAAGACAAGCAAACTGACTGGTAATCATGAATACCGCTTTTGTAAAAATATGGGAAGAAATCGCGGGTGCCGTAAGCTGGGACCCAAACCAACAATTGGCGTTTTTTGAGTACGACCCAAAATTTTTATCCAAAGGATGGGACCTATCCCCTATAAAAATGCCCATCGCCCAAGGAAGCAAAATTTATAGCTTTCCGGCACTGCGGAACCGAAATGATGGTAGTACGGATACGTTTAAAGGGTTGCCCGGCCTGTTGGCAGACAGTCTACCTGACAATTATGGCAATCAACTCATCAATATCTGGTTGGCACAGCAAGGAAGATTACCCGAATCCATGAATCCTGTAGAGAAATTATGCTTTATTGGCATTCGCGGTGTGGGCGCCCTAGAATTTGAACCAGCCAACCCAAAAAC
>CAYGUO010000298.1:0-2384 GCA_964353095.1 uncultured Flavobacteriaceae bacterium
GTTTTATATACAAATTACTATGAAAAAGGTTTTTTAACCTTAAAAAAATATGAATTAGTTAATTCATGTGTTAGGTTTGTTTTGATTTTATTTTAAAAGCCCCGGAGTGGTTCCCGGGGCTTTTGTATTAAACTAACTCAAACTTGCTTTACCCTCCACAATTGGCTTCTACATCTTGCACTTCACTTTTAGCGCTAAGCACCTTACCTAATGTTAGTGTTCCTTTCACCGTAATATCAATAAAATCACTACCCGCTTGGAGCACAACTCCTGAAAATCGACTGAACTGAAGTTGAGAACGCAGCTCTTCACCTGAAAGTGGATTTCCAGATTCAATTGCCCGTAGTCTAAAGCGTTGCACAAATTGCACTTTGGTATTATCATAAACCTGGGCCACATCATACACTAAAGAAGCACTACCTGGTGGTACGGTAACGGTGCGCTGAAAGAAAATTGTTTCTTCCACTTGTCTTTGGTTTTCACCTGAAAAAGAAGATTCAGCAGTCGCACTTGCGCTTACCTCCGTTGTGGTTGAAACCTCGGCATTATAATTAGCTGTGTTTCCAAAAAAACCTGCCTCAAACTCGGTGCCGACGGTAGCAGAAACAGATGTGCTAGCGGCTAATGTTAATGAATATTTCTCCTCCCAAGCAACGCTATTTGTACTAGATACTGTCTTATCACTACCGACCGTTTGAGACAGTTCGCCTGTGCCACAATTGGTGAGTGTACTGTTAGCGCCAAAATCGGTACCGGGGGCAGATAAAATAGGTGCTAAAAAAGTAGTTCCTATGTCTTCTGCGCTCCACTCCAAGCTATTAGAAATAATACGCATTAAGACTATATCGTCCCCTGAATTATCATTTAAGACAAATCCAATGCCTCCCCTTACTCTTAATACCCTATTTGTAGGTTTTGAAACGATGTTATAAACGCCATCGGAAACTTTTTGGATAATGAATTTGTAACTTTCAACATCTGGTCTTGCTAGCACTGCGTCAAAATCATCAAAGAAAGATAATCTTGGTGCATCAACGGTTTGCCCCTGAATAGTAAGGCCATTAGCAACAGAGAAAAACCTACCATCTGCTTGCATTTTGATGGCATAGGTATTGGGTTCATCTGGGAATGGAACAAAATTGAAAATGAAGTCAGGTTCTTCTTCAACACCAGAGAAGCTGGGGTTTGAGGTACGTGTCATTATATTACCAAATCCAGCACTTGTATTGACCCTAAGTGCTTGTTCCAAAGGTTGTCCATCACTATTAACGCTTTGCATGTAATACGGGGTATCCTCTTTAAGTGCAATGGTAGTGGACGCTTCGGTTTCTTCTAAATTAGTGTCATTCAATGAAACGGGCTGTGGATTAGCCCTAAAAATGATTGCAGAAAATTCGTCTGAAATAATGGTATTACTATTAGCATCCTTTATCTCAATGGAGACAGCTACCCCATTCTCAAGTTCTTCTAGTGCAGCTGCGTTCAATCCTTCTGCCGATATTCTTACCTGACCTAAAAAGGTTATGGGTTCAATGCCAACTGTTTGTGAATAGTCACCATTTGTTGCATCGATTGTAATATCAGCAGTTGTTGGGGTATAACCCTTCTTGGCAATATTTCTAGCATTAATAATCATGCCTATTTCTCCAGCAAATTTTTCAAAATCATCTTCTGTAATTTGCCCTGTAGTCTCTATAATTTCCCCAACACTTTCGGGACACCCTTGGTTATTCACGGTGCCGGCCTCGTTTGGGCAATCATCATTGGCATCAACAACACCATCACTGTCGGCATCCAATATTTGTGGGTCTGTACCTTCTTCTGAACTACACGAAATGGTCAATGTCAGTAGACCTACTAAAACCATTAAAATCCAGTAGTTAATTTTTTTTGTTTTCATCTCTTTAATTTTTTGTGGTTAAACTTTGATTGTGTTTTGTGTGGCTTACTCGGTTAAGGTCTGCAGCCCAGGGCCGAGCAAGAAACCACAAAAAACGATTGTTGTATTAGACAACACCACAAACCTAGACCAATGGGCTTAGGGTATAAAAAAACGAGGGGAGACAAATGGTATACTCCAACAAAATAATTTGTAAAGCGTAATGTTTACTGGGGTTTTACTAAATGCTCAAAACAGCATTTTCAAGTGAATCGGTCGAAGATAGTTGCATTTTTTTGCGCAAACGCTGCCTTGCTTTCTTAATTCCTGGGATAGAAATGTTTAAAATATTGGCCATTTCCTTAGAAGATAGGTTCATTTTTAAAAGCGCCATCAGTCGCAATTCGTTGGGAGTCACTTCAGGGTATTTTTTGGCCACATTGCTATTGAAATCTTTATGTACTTCTTCAAAATAGCGTGCAAAATTTTCCCAGTTGTTATCATC
>CAYGUO010000299.1:0-2356 GCA_964353095.1 uncultured Flavobacteriaceae bacterium
GAATAGTTATAAGAGATTAAAAATCGATTTATGTTTACCCCTACAATAGGTGTTATGAGTTGCAATCGCTGTTCGCCAAAAGTTCCGTTTTGCTGAAATTGGGCACCATCAAAACTTCTGCGATATGAAACCCCACCCCAAATAGTTGCATTACCAACATCACGGTACACTTTAGCATTCAAATCCATGGTTCTTTCGTTGGTGAAATCAGTCATCTGAAACAAAACAGATGGCTCTACTCGAAATTCACTTTTACCAAAAACATATCCTACAGATACTAAATACCTTCTTAAATTATCAAATTCAGCGGCTGTATATAGGTCACGTCCACTACCCAATAAATTTAAAACCGCAACATGCGCATAAAATTCTAGGTAGTTGTAAGATGCTCCTAAATCAACATTAAAATAACTGGTCGTGTTTTTAGTACCCGTAATGATTGGATCCGGAATTACGGATCTGAACTCGGTTTCATCTAAACTACTTAAAATCACACCAGCACTTAACCCAAAAGACAACTGATTGAGCGATCTAAAATCACCGCTTAACTGAAGGTGATGCGCAAAAGTGCCTTTAAAACCCGTTTGGGAATGAAACCCATTACTATCGTTAAAAAGAATACCACCTACACCACTTCGCTCTCCAACCCTAAAATGGGCATTAAAAGTCTGCAAATTAGGTGCTTCATCAACGCTAAACCATTGCTGTCTCGCGGTAAGCCGCACTTTACCACCATCACCGATACCCGCCATAGACGGATAGACTAGATAATAATTGTCTGCCAGGTAGTCAAAATAAACCGGTATTCCCTCTTGTGCTCGCATGGTGTATGCAAAAAAGAGGCTCAAAATCAATAGTGTCTGCAGTTTTTTCATCAAAAATGTGGGGCTAAGCGTTAGGTACTGCGCCGTTTGAACAACTAGTATAACGGATTAAATGTAACATTATTATATCTTTTCTTCCCCATATTTACTTCGTATTTTTGTCAAAAATAAAGCGATGCAAGAATTCCATATCACCCTAATCGAGACAAACAATCCTGCGATATTAAAATTTGAGGCAAATCATTTTTTAGTAAAGCAGAATTATGAGTTCAAAAATATTGATGAAGCAAAAAATTCACCTCTTGCTCAGCAATTATTCTATTTACCGTTCATAAAAACAGTTTATATTTCAGGAAATTTCATTGCATTGGAGCGTTTTGACATTGTTCAATGGAATGATGTTAAAGATGAAGTGGCCCAACAATTGGTTGAGTATTTAAATGCTGGAGAGCCTGTAGTAACTGAAGAAGATACCTCAAAAAAGGTAGCCATCACGGTTTATGCGGAAGTTACACCAAACCCTGGGGTGATGAAATTTGTTGCCAATAAAGCGATCGTTCCTTCTATTTTTGAGTTTAAAAACATAGACGAAGCCAAAGATTCCGAATTAGCAAAACAACTCTTTCACTTTCCGTTTGTTAAAGAGGTTTTCTTTGACCAAAACTATGTTTCCGTAACCAAATATGACGTAGCGGAATGGGAAGAGGTTACGATGGAAATAAGAGAATTCATTAGAGATTTCCTTGCCGCAGGCAAAGAGGCCGTTTCAGCCGAAATGCAACAAAAAAAATCCGAAACTGCCGCTGCAGAACCAGAAATGGCTTCGTACGACGATACCTCAAAACAGATAATTGACATCCTTGAAGAGTATGTTAAACCTGCTGTTGCCAGTGATGGAGGCAATATTCTCTTTCAATCTTATGAAGAGGAAAGTAAAACTGTAAATGTAATATTACAAGGAGCCTGTAGTGGTTGCCCTTCGTCAACCTTTACATTAAAAAATGGTATTGAGACCATGCTAAAAAATATGCTTGGTGACAAGGTAAATGAAGTTGTAGCGCTTAATGGGTGATTTTTACATCTCTTTACCACATTTTTTGTTTAGAATTTCATAAATTGAATAAATTAAAAAATAGTAATTATGGCAGTTTTAAAAGTAATTGAAGTTTTAGCTAATTCTAATAAAGGTTGGGAAGATGCAGCAAAAAATGCAGTTGCACAAGCATCAAAGTCAGTGAAAAATATTCGTTCTGTATATCTTAACGAGCAAAGTGCTACCGTAAAAGATGGTGAAATAACTGATTATAGAGTAAACGTTAAGATTACTTTTGAAGTAAAATAAACGGTTATTCCTTAAATTTATAGCGCCTTTAAAGGCGCTTTTTTTATGTCTGAAACTTGGTATATGAATAGGAGTATTTCATCTTTATTGATTTTATTGATCTTACTAACCGGGTGTGCCCAAAAAAAGGAAGAAATGACCCATAAACATACAAATGCCCTAATTGAGGAAACAAGTCCCTATTTATTAC
>CAYGUO010000300.1:0-2311 GCA_964353095.1 uncultured Flavobacteriaceae bacterium
CTCATTTGATGTTACTTGAGTGTATTTCAATTTCACATTACTATTAAAATCTTTATGTACCTCTTCAAAATAACGTGCAAAATTCTCCCAATTGTTGTCGTCCTGTAAATCAAAATTGATGGATTGAATCAATTGATTGTATCCCGCACCTGTATGTTCTTTTTCTTTTAGTTCTTGTGCTTTGACTTTTAAGCTTTCTAAAGTCTCGTTTTTACGGGCAAGATTTAGGGCATGGGTGGTCAGTTCTTTCTTTTTAAAGGCAAGTTCGGTATCTACCTTTTCTTTTTCAAGTTTGTTACGCTTCATTTTTTGCCGAATAGCATAGAAACCAATAAAAGATAAAAGCAGGCCAATACCCAAAAGAAGTTTTTGAAGATTACTTATGGAGGCTTTTTGTTCTAATACCGTTATTTCTTTTTCTTGAAGTGCAATTTGTTGTTCTTTTTTTTCGGTATCGTACTGAGTTTTCAACTCTTCAATTTGTTTGGACTTGGTCTCGTTGAATATGGAATCATTTAGACTCTGGTACTCCTTAAAATCTTGGAGTGCCCTGTTGCTTTCTCCCATTGTCTCATAAACCTCAGCTCTTTCTTTTAGTGCATCGGCAAGATTATCTATCGATCCAACAGAATCCGCCAATTGTATAGCTTTGGTGAAGTATTTAATAGAATTGAAATAGTCGGCCTTTAAAAAATAGGTAGAGCCAATATCGTTATAACCAATAATTTGATTGTTTATAGAACCTCTCTTCGCTGATAATTCATTAGATTTAAAGTGGTAATCCAACGCTTCATCAAAGCGTCCTTGTTCCATATATACGGCACCGATGTTTCCATAGTTAGCAGCAACAAAGTCATCGCGGTTCATTTTATGACTCTGCTCCAAACTTGCCTGATAGTTTTCAAGTGTATTTTTATAATCTTTCAAATGATAATATGCAGAACCCAATTCCATATAAGCTATGGCCAGCCAGTTGGTGTTTTCAAGCGTTTTAAAAGTTTCAAGACCCTTGAATAGGAACGGCAAACCTTCTTCGGCATTATTTCTTAGCACTTCGGTTCTACCGATTCCAATATCCACTATGCCTCTTTTTAAAGGATTTTCCTTGGTTAAAGTATCAATTACTCGTGAGGCGTTCAAAAGTTGTTCGATGGCTTGCTTAAATTCTCCTTTGTCTAAATAAATTGTGGCTTTTCTTTGAAATGCATCACTTAACAGCTCTCCATTACGCATTTCGTCAGCTACTGAAATAGACCTTTCAGAAAGTTGGAGTGCTTTTTGAAAATTGCCTTCAAGGTTTTCAAATCGGGTCCACTCATGGAGTATGCTAAAATATAGTTTTTGGTCCGCTAAACTTTTAGATACGTTCACAGCTCCATCAAAATAGAATTGTACAGAATCGGGTGAATAATTATTCTTATAGTAGAGACCTAGGTTCTTTAACGCTACCGCTTCGTTTTCTTGAGATCCTATAATTCTAGATAGCTTTAAACCTTTATGAAGATATTCTAAAGCAACTTCAGGATTTGAACTTCTAGTTTCAATAAAAATAGTATCCGCTGTCTTAACTTTTTCAATTCCATCACGAAGTGATTTATAGGTATTAAGAAGACTATCCAGTTTTTGATTTTCTTGTGAATAAGCTGTTGTTGAAAATAAAAAACAAAGATAAAGAAGAATAAATGACAACTTCATAGCTGGTAAATTTACCTACTAAAAATAGGTATTTTAAAGTAACCTTAATTTTTAATGAAGCGATTACTGGTTATAGATACAATAAATTATCTGCTCCTTTAACATCACAGGCTTATAACCAAACCTTGTAAAGACTCCTCAGTGGTAATATCCAGTTTTTTACGGAGACGATAGCGTGCTTTTTTGATTCCCTCAGGGGAAATACTTAAGATATTGGCAATCTCTTTCGACGATAAATTCATCTTTAACAGCGCCAAAAGCCGTAGTTCGTTTGAAGTTATTTGAGGGTATTTTACCTTCACATTGCTATTGAAGTCTTTATGCACCTCTTCAAAATAGCGGGAGAAGTTTTCCCAATTGTTATCATCTTGTAGGTCAAAATTGATAGAGCGAATTAATTGATTGTATCCCGCACCAGTATGTTCTTTTTCTTTGAATTCTTGCGCTTTAAGTTTTAAATTTTCCAAAGTTTCATTTTTACGCGCAAGGTTTAACGCATGGGTGGTGAGTTCTTTCTTTTTAAAGGCCAGTTCGGCATCTACTTTTTCTTTTTCCAATCGGTTGCGTTTCATTTTTTGACGGATGGCGTAAAAACCAATTAAGGAGAGCAAAAGAC
>CAYGUO010000301.1:0-2298 GCA_964353095.1 uncultured Flavobacteriaceae bacterium
AGCGAAATTTTATAAGCAAACTGCGAGAGCCAATTGGATGCTAGTAAGTAAGCCACTGGCAAAGCAATCAGCATTGACACCAACACTAATTTTACAAATTCTCCAGAGAGCATTACTGTTACTTGTTGAACACTTTGACCTAATACTTTACGGATACTGATTTCTTTACGTCGCCTTTCAGCGGAGAAAGCAGCCAATCCGAATAAGCCTAAACAAGAAATTAAAATAGCCATGCCCGCAAAATATTTGGATAAGACAGATACGCGCTGTTCAGACTGATACAGTTCTTGATACTGATCATCAAGAAAGCGAAAATTGAAAGTAAGTCCCGGGTTAAATTCGGAATATAGCTTGTTCAGTCTATCGATTACCACTTTTTCTTCTCCGGCTTCTATATTTATTGCCAATGTATTTATCCACTGATTTTTTAAAAGCAATGCCATTGGCTGAATTTCTTCATAAAGCGATTGCATATTGAAGTCTTTTACCACCCCTATAATTTCCCTATTCGGGCCTCTCATATCGATTACGGTACCAATGGGATTTTGTAAGCCCATTTGTTTTACAGCTGTTTCATTTAAAATAATCTTTGATTCGCTATTCGTCTCTTCATTAATGTATGAGCGACCTTCTGCCATTTCAATGCCCATCGTTTCAATAAGGTCAGCGCCTATATGCGAATGTAAAAACGTCAGGCTCTTTGATTCTTCAGATTGCCCTGGCCATGAATGCCCCCTAGAAGAGTTGTCAAAATTGGACATACTGCCCATCATATATGACGCATTTACTACCCCTGGAATTCGTTTGGCTTCGTCAAGAAAAACCTCCATATTATTTATAAGGCCGTCTTCACGTTCAATAACAAGGACATTGTCTTTGTTGTATCCCAAATTTTTGGATTGGATAAAATCAAGCTGCTTGTAAATGATACTCACTGCTACTATTAACAATATCGATATGCTAAACTGAAATATGACCAGCCCTTTGCGCACTAAGATTTCCCCAAAAGATGTTTTTATTTTACCCTTTAAAATCTTGACAGGATTAAATTTGGACAGATAAAGCGCAGGATAACTACCAGATATCAAACCTGTCAACAAGGTTACTCCAATAATACCAGCTATAAAAGAACCTTTTAAAGCAAAGCTCAGCTCTTTGCCCGTGACTTCATTGAACCAAGGCAGCAAACCTATGACGATTGCAACGGCACAGATTAAAGAGAAAAAAGAAAGCAACATCGATTCTGATAAAAACTGAAGCACCAACGATTTTTTACTTGCCCCGGCGGCCTTTTTTATACCTACCTCTTTTAGACGTTTTGATGCTTTTGCCGTCGCGAGGTTCATAAAATTGATACAGGCTATCGCCAGTACAAAAAGTGCAATCAAAGAGAATAATAGCACATAGCTGATTCTCCCCCCTGCCTGCTTTCCATTCTCAAAACGGCCTTTTAAGTAATTATCAGAGTAGCGACTTAAAAATACGGTAGCCGAATTATCTTTATCTTTGGTCTTGATAAAACCAGCTATTTTCTTATTGAATTCAGTGATATCAACTCCTGGTTTAAGCATGGCATAGACATGAGAGCTATTACTGCCCCAATGGATATACTTTGGATTTCGAAGCTGCAGAAATGCGTTATAAGGCAGAAGAAAATCAAAGCGTTCAGAGGAGTTTTTGGGTATTTCAAAAACTCCGGAAACCATAAAAACAGCATCTATTTCCTCTTCGGCATGTTTAAACCTTATGGCCTTACCGATAGGGTCGTTCCCTTCCCCATAAAAAGCGTTTGCGAGGGTTGAAGAAATCACTATTGCGCTTGCATCTTCTAAAACGTTGTTTTTGTTTCCCAAAACTAAGCGATACGAAAACATATTAAAATAATCTGCGCTGGCGATATTACCAGAGGCCCTTATTTTCTTTTCATTGCTTTCGAGCATGGCATTATTTTCCATCTCAAAAGCCGCTGTTGCCATTTCTACCTCAGGAAACTCCTCTTGCAGCGCGGTCAACATTAAACTTGAGTTTGTGTCGCGGGTGACCAATGCGCCTTGCCCATCGGGAACATTTCGTAAAACCTGATACAAACGAGTATCATTCTCATGAAACTTATCCATCGCAAGCTCATCAGATACCCATAGGTACACCAATAGCACACAAGCAAGACCGGTTGATAGCCCTACAACATTGATAAAGAAGCTGCTTTTGTGTCTTTTAATATTTCTTAAATACAGTAATACATTGTGTTTTAACATCTTTAGGTTTTATGGTGATGGCTCAAAAAGTGTTATTTTATTC
>CAYGUO010000302.1:0-2295 GCA_964353095.1 uncultured Flavobacteriaceae bacterium
CAATATTTTCATTACCTAATTCTCTTACGATACCATGTATACGAGAACCTTTCATTCCCACACAAGCCCCTACCGGGTCAATACGGTCATCATAAGAATCTACAGCTACTTTAGCTTTTTCACCTGGTATTCTAACGGCCTTTTTGATCGTTATCAGTCCGTCAAAAACCTCAGGTATTTCTTGAAAGAACAACTGCTCTAAAAACTTAGGTGCAGTTCTTGACATGATAATGGTAGGTTTATTTCCTTTTAACTCTACACTTTCAATAATACCCCGCACGTTATCTCCTTTTCTAAAGAAATCAGAAGGTATTTGACGCTCTTTTGGCATGATAATCTCATTACCCTCGTCATCAAGAAGGATAATAGCTTTATGGCGAATATGATGCACCTCAGCGGTATAAATTTCACCCTCTAAATCTTTAAACTGCTTATATATGGTAGTATTGTCGTGTTCGTGAATTTTGGAAATCAAATTTTGACGTAATGCCAAAATTGCCCTGCGCCCTAAATCCATTAACTTAACTTCTTCAGAAACATCTTCACCCACTTCAAAATCTGGCTCTATCTTTCGAGCTTCAGAAAGCGAAATTTCTTCGTTTGGCTCTTCCACCTCTCCATCTTCAACCACAATTCGGTTTCTCCAAATTTCCAAATCGCCTTTATCAGGGTTTATGATAATATCAAAATTATCATCTGAACCAAACTTCTTTTTTAGGGCATTTCTGAATACGTCTTCCAAAATCGCCATTAGTGTTACCCTATCAATAAACTTATCATCCTTAAATTCTGAAAAGGATTCAATAAGTGCCATGTTTTCCATCGTGGTCTACATTTAAAATTTTAATACAACTTTTGCTTCTTTTATTTCAGTAAAAACAATTTCTTGCTTCTTTTGAACCGTATGTTTTCCCTTACCAACCGGTTTTGGCTCCCTTGCCTTCCATTCTAACGTTATCCCTTCATCATTAGCGGCGGTAAGTTTTCCTTCAAAACTTTCTTCGCTGGTCTTCACCTCTATACTTCTACCAATATTCTTCCTGTACTGTCTTGGCAGTGCTAAAGGCGTTGTAGCGCCCGCTGAAGTTACCTCAAGGGAAAAATCTTCTTCTTCACGGTCAAGATTATGTTCAATTGCACGACTAACATCCATACAATCTTTTAAATTTATTCCATCATCACCATCTAAAACCACTCTGATTTTATTCCCTAAATCGATTTTAAAATCAATCAAGAACAAGTCTTTACGCTGTTCTAGTGCCGTGTTTAAAAGCTCCGCTACCTTTTCCTTAAACATAAATCTAAGTAATAAAAGAGGGGACTCGAAGTCCCCTCATGAATACTTTATATCCGTTCAGTGGCGCAAATATACGATAATTCTGTTGTTTGCAAAATTGAGTTAGTACAAAAATCACTGTTACATAAAGTTATGATTTTCATTTATAAAGAGTTGACCACACCGCAACAAAATTAGCATCAATCAACCTCACTCTTTTTAGCCCTGCAACAAACAGAAAAAAAAATCCCAACTTCTACAGAAATCGGGATTTAATTGAAAAATTTTGTTGGCCTACTAGGACTCGAACCTAGAACGACTGGACCAAAACCAGCTGTGTTGCCAATTACACCATAGGCCATTACAGCAATAATACTAAAATTGCTTTCTGTATTAGAGCGTGCAAATTTAAAACAAAGTTTTATACCGCCAAATAAAAATCATCACAATCCTACTTTAAAGGATAAAATACCTTGTTAAAGGTTTTAGAAAATTGACCAAGCATCTCTATTTTATTTGGTAAATTCGCCCCAACAGGTAAAGTACACACTTCATGTTTGCAAAAAACTTTGAAAAATGGGACACCATTTTAGGCTGGGTCGCCTTTTCCATTGCATTGATCACATATTTGACAACAGTTGAACCAACCGGCAGCTTTTGGGACGCCGGTGAGTATATCACCACCTCAGCAAATTTGCAGGTTGGCCATCCACCTGGCGCACCGTTGCTTCAAATGATTGGAGCTTTCTTTGCCATGTTTGCTTTTGAAAATACCCAAATTGCGAGAATGGTGAATACCGTTTCAGGGGTATCAAGTGCCTTTACCATTCTTTTTATGTTTTGGACCATTACCAATCTCACCAAAAAATTAATTGGTAAAAAAGAACAACTTTCTAACAGCAACGCCATTGCCATCTTTGGAAGCGGTCTTGTAGGCTCTTTGGCTTTTACCTTTTCTGATAGTTTTTGGTTCAATGCTGTTGAAACAGAAGTCTACGCCATGGCAAGCTTAATTATGG
>CAYGUO010000303.1:0-2287 GCA_964353095.1 uncultured Flavobacteriaceae bacterium
GCCTATGGCTCCGTTAGTGCTGTTACCTTTGTAACGGCAATTTCTTTTTTAGAAATGGAGCAGATTGATTTTGGCGGACACATGGTTGCCGTTATGGCTTTAATGGAAGCTCCGTCCATTATTGTTGGGGTATTGCTGATGTCATTCTTTAAAAAAGAGAAGTCGAAAAACGGAGATTTTAAGAAAGTGCTGCATCATGCTGTCACGAATGGTTCCGTGCTTTTAATTTTAGGTAGTTTGGCCATTGGCTTTTTAGCAAATGACCAACAGGCAGAAGGTATAAAACCTTTTACCACAGATATTTTTAAAGGATTTTTAGCAGTCTTTTTACTGGATATGGGAATTACCAGTGGAAAAAAACTCAAAGATTTTGTCAGAAAAGGAGGATTTGCACTCGTATTTGCAATTGTTATCCCTATTTTGAACGGTATTTTTGTGGCCTGGTTCAGCCAGTTCATTACCCAAGTTGAGGGCAATCGTTTTCTATTTGCCATTTTAGCAGCAAGTGCCTCCTATATTGCTGTTCCAGCGGCGATGCGTCTTGCGGCACCAAAGGCAAATCCTAGTTTATACCTACCCATGGCATTAGCCATTACGTTTCCCTTTAATATCACCCTTGGCATGCCACTTTATCTGTATATTGTACAAAATTTTTAGCGTACGATGCAAAAACATAAATGTGGTTGGTGCGTAGGCGATGACCTTTATGAAGCATATCATGATAGCGAATGGGGTGTACCTGTCAAAGACGATGCTACCCTATTTGAGTTTTTAATTTTGGAAACTTTTCAAGCTGGACTAAGTTGGATTACCATCCTTAGAAAAAGAGAAAATTTTAGAAAGGCTTTTGATTATTTTGATTATCAAAAAATAGCCGCTTACAAGCAAGTAAAAATTGACTCCTTGTTGCAAGACGCTGGTATTGTGCGAAACAAACTTAAAATCAATGCAACCATATCCAACGCAAAAGCATTTATTAAGATTCAAAAAGAGTTTGGCAGTTTTAGCAAGTACATCTGGAAATTTGTAGATGAAAAACCAATAAAAAATTCTTTTAAGCATTATAAAGATGCCCCGGCAAATACTGAAATTTCAGATGCACTAAGCAAAGATTTAAAGAAACGGGGATTCAAATTTGTGGGCAGTACCGTTGTTTATGCCCATATGCAGGCAACAGGAATGGTCAACGACCATGAAATCAACTGTTTTAGATATGATCAAGTGTAAACTTATTTTGGCACCATTATTATTTTTCATTTTGTTCAACGCTAAGGCACAAACAAAACAAGAACGCGAATACCGTATTGACCGCGATGCGCTTCCGGAGCAATGTCTAATCTTGTTGCAAGATTATTTAAGCAACACAAAACGCCTTAGATTTTATGAAGAGCATGATGGCGAAAAAGCATCTTATGAAATAAAGTTCAAAAAAGATAAAT
This sequence comes from uncultured Flavobacteriaceae bacterium, assembly GCA_964353095.1. GTDB lineage: Bacteria > Bacteroidota > Bacteroidia > Flavobacteriales > Flavobacteriaceae > Croceitalea. Next base: position 1,440 of record CAYGUO010000303.1, read on the forward strand.
TATTCTACAGTATTGAATTTGATGGGAACGGGACTTTGGAGGATGTTGAATTTATCATTAAACCGCAAGATATTCCGACAGATGTCTATGAAAGCATTACTTCATATTTTAGGGAAAAACACCATAAATACCGAATCAAGAAGATACAACAACAATATTTGAACAAGAGTGGTAATGAGCAACTGGTCTTAAAAAACGCCTTTCAAAACTTAATCTTAGCAGACATCAACTATGAAATCATCATTACTACCAAAGATAAGGGTGGCTTTAGTGAATATGAAATAACCTTTGATTCTGCCGGCAATCATTTACTTACAAGAAAGGCGGTAAATTCTAATTATGACCATGTACTCTACCACTAAGCTAAAATGGTCAATCATATTCTTTCTTGTATTTCACTTTTTTGTAAATGCACAAGAAAATCTTACGGCCTACTGGCAACCCGCTATGGCCCTAAATTATAAAGTAACGGAAACTTATTTACACAACTTTTCAATTCAAAATCGCAACTATGTTTTTGATGATGAAGCACTTCAACTTAGCGTCAGACAATTAGATTTGGTACATTTTTCCAATTTGAAATTACAACACAACCAAAGTGTGGCCTTTGGTATTTTATATCGTTTTCGAGAAACTTTTGATGGAGGGGCAAATGAACTTAGGCTAACCCAGCAATATAATATTCAATCAAGTCCCTATGTTGTAAGATATGGTCATCGCCTGCGATCAGAACAACGAATTACAGCGGCAAAAACGACACATCGTTTTCGATACAGGTTTAGCCTTGATTTTCCATTACAGGGCGAAAAATTAGATGTGGGCGAACCTTAGCAAGTAGGAAATAATGA
>CAYGUO010000304.1:0-921 GCA_964353095.1 uncultured Flavobacteriaceae bacterium
GTTCTATAATTGATAATTTCCTATTGTTTTTCTATACAAATAGTCGTTATTTTAGCGACTTTTTTGTATATTTAAGTATTATTAATCAAGTAATTATACAATTATGCAAAAGACAAGTGCAGCCCAAAAAAACGGAAAAAATCAAGGAACTGCAACAACCGCAAAAAAGCCACAAGCTGCCAAGGTTGAAACAAAAGCAGTAGAAAAGAGTACCACTAAAATCAATGAGATTTTAAACCCGTCCGCAAGTAGTAGAATTCAGAAAACGCAAAACTTTCAAATCCTAGCGAACAAACACCAATTTTTAGAAAAAAAGAGGAGCGACCTAGAAAAGTTCATTTTATCCAGTGACGGCACAAAAGAAAAAGTCATTTTGAAAAATGCAGAAGGTTTCGAATTTGAGGTTTCTAATTCTCAGGTCATTGAAGATGTATTATTTGTAGTCAAAGACAAATTGACAACTTTCCTAAAAAGTTCAGAGGAGCAAATTCTAAAATTTCAAGTTTAACCAAAATAAAAACCGCTTGTATTAACGGTACAGGCGGTTTTTTAAACGACTTATTATATTATGACAAATGCAATAAGTAAGGGCAAATCTAACCCTTTTATACTATCCGAGCAAGTTAAGACCATTCTAAAAGAACAAGGTTTTACAAGTCTTTTCAATTATTCAGACTTCGATTATTTCAAAAGAAAATGCAAACGGGCCTTTAATAAGGCTCAAGCAATTGCACGGTTATTTCTAGCCGAAGCACAACCAGAACAAAACGACTTTAACAACTATATTTTTTAAGATGCTAGCAAGGGGAGGAATTTTGAAGTTAAGGCTTTTGAGGAGTACCCCGTTAACAAAAACCTGAAAACGCCTACAAACGAACCGTATCGGCGAAAAAAATTTTCGCCCTTACGGGCGTGGTCTGG
>CAYGUO010000304.1:931-2283 GCA_964353095.1 uncultured Flavobacteriaceae bacterium
GGTCGAAGCTGCGATCGTCGAGCGCTGGCGGCTCCATCATGGCGCCGCCCCTTCTTCCACCAAGTAATTTTACCCACCCTTTTCGATACAGCAAATATTTAAGGCCATCACTCATATTGGTCGAGTTCATCGGCAACTGTTTAATGGCTAATTTTTCTGAAGATTTATCCTTCAATATTTCCTTGGCGCCATTTCGTTTGTTCGTGTGCATTTTTGTTTTGGCCAACTCCATACTACTCTTTAATTCGCGACACTGATAACGGTCAATGCGTAATTGCGGAATTCCCTTTTTATAATTCCCCAACATATTTTTCATGAAGTTGTACTCTTCACTATGGTAGATGGTCGCTTGGTTTTTACTCATCAGGTTTACGGTCCAACCACCGGTGGAACCGCCCACACTTTCAATCTCATTTTTAATTTCCGTAGCCCAATCTTTCCGGAGCTTGGCATACTGATTTCCTGACCGGTCATAGTACAGGTTTAAAACCTTGTTTTTGTGGGGCGCAAAGAAGTTCGTGAATTTCATGGCCAATTCTCGACTACTTTCTGGGGCCAAGGTGAACAAATTCTTGAGACAGTAGAAATACTTCCCTCTTTCTTGGCCAGTCACCATACTGCACATATTTCCAAAATCCATGCCGGCATCAAGCTCGGCATTGTGGTCAATATATTTTAAACCGGCACTGGTAGGCTCAAAATCCTCTCCAATCGCATAACCATCGTAAAAACCATCAATGGTACCATCATCATAAAAATGGTGCTCGCCCAGGTTCACATAAAACTTTTCCCCTTTGTTCACTTTTGCCTTAAATGACAAAATAGAACTCTTGAACTCTTCAATGCCCAGCGCTTTCAATGAATCTGAAAAATACCCACTGGTCAACACATCAACGTTCACATACGAAGACACTACACAAAAGAAGGTAGAGTCTTTCCGCACACGCACCCACCTAGCCGTCCATTTCTCAAGGTTTCGCCGTAGCTGCCCTATACGTACCTTGTTTTGGTCTCTAATCGCGTTATATAGCTCCTTTTTAATCTCGTTCAGCACAAAGGCCACTTGCAGGGCCAGTTCAATCTGTTCCCGGTCCATTTGCTTTTCGGCATCCAATATCCAATCATAATCCCCTTCTGACACATTGGGCATATCCGTAGCAAAGGTTCGACCCCTGTAATACACGCTATGACCAAAATCAACGTACTCACCACGCAGGGCAGGAGTCAATTTTTTTAATTTATCAGGATTCAAATATTTGACTTCATCCCCATAAATATGTTGGTATGAGTTACCAGCAGCCCCACTCGGTTGGTCCATACTCACCAGATTGTAAAAACAACCGTTGAATACA
>CAYGUO010000305.1:0-2272 GCA_964353095.1 uncultured Flavobacteriaceae bacterium
CCCCTAGCCCTACTTCGACAAGCTCAGCACAACGCCAGAGGGGTAATGCTTACTCGGGCGGTGGGTTCATGTTACAGTCAAAAAGAAATGCAATTGCAATCTTGTACTTCGACTACGCTCAGCAACCGAAACTTGTTTGGCGAAAAACGCATTATAAACATAAATATCATGAAAGAAGAAGTTTTAGAATTGCTAAGGGACCAAACTTTGAGTCCTGCAGAAAAGTACGATAAGGCAAAAGCGCTCTATCGTAAAAGTGACGGGCACAGCATACCGGCCAACAATTACTACAATAGGGCAGGGTATACCCCAAACCTTTTAAAGAACATTTGCTACGACCTGCAGAAACTGCACAAAATTAGTGGTGCCGATCTCAGCACAAAAGCTGTTGCACAAATGAAGGTGATTGGTGCGGGAGTTTTAAATGGTAAATTGATTGAGTTGTTAAACGAAGCTGATGATGATTTGAAAGTGGCGTTTGTTTTGGGAATGGACCATCCTGAATTTGATAATGCTCCTGAAGAATTACAAAAAAGATTTGAGGATGTTGCCAACGCATTCTTAAAAGAAAATGAGGAATTCTTTAAAGAACATGGAGAAAGCCTTAATGGAGAGGAAGGTAAAAAACTTTTGAAGGAGTGCATCGGCGAGATTAAACTTCCTGAAGATGTTCAAAGTTTTTTAAATGAATATAATCGACCGAAGGATGTAGAAGGCTTTGTTGCCAAGATGAGCCAAGTTGAAGGTGAGGGCTTAAAGCTACGAACGGAATTTCCATTCTTAGATGAAGATGATTGTCCCGATAAACTTAAAATATTGGTGGCCGACCGTATTTCTGCCTGGAAGAAGTACTGCGCATTGCATGAGCAGCTTTTGAAATTTGCCGATGGTGAAGAAGAAAAAGTATTGACCGATGCCGAGCTGTACGAAGTCGCCAAAACTGCTATTGATAAATACCAGTTGAACCAAGAAATCTGGGAAGAGCTGACCCATTACAAGGAGTACAAGGAGATTCTTGGAAAGCATGCCATTTTTGCGGACGAAGAGCTTCAAAAAAAAGTGGATGCGTTGACCGACCTTAAAGCGGCCACGCGATTGAAGACCTTAAAAACGTATGTAAGCCGGGATTCCAAAAAATTGAAGTCCGCCAAAACAGACGCCAGTAAGGCCAAGATTCAGGAGAAAATTGACGGTTGGAAGGCCGAGCAAACTTTGCTAGAAAAAAAGCTTGAAGGGAAGGAATAAATATTTTGACCTGACGGATGATATTACGGGGCTTGTCTATCCTAGTGATAGTAAGCCCTTATCACGTTATTTTAAAAGTAAGTACCTGCTTGCCCATTATGCCAAGATAAAAAAGCTTGACCGTGATTTGGGTCGCCTTCCGGAACGGGAAGAATTCTTTTTCCTTCAGACGGATGGCCAGTGGAATGCTTTTACGTTTTTGCCGTATGTGCTGCAGTCGTTTCAGGTGCAAGAATTGTACGCGTGTACGTACAGTATCAGTCGCAGAACCATAGAGGCGATGGTAGAACTGCACGATGCCGGTAAGGTGGACAAACTGACCTTAATGATCAGTGATAGTTTGATAAAACGGAATCCGCGTACGGTGGAGCTTTTGAGTGCCCTGGTGCGCGAGCGCCCAAATATTGAAGTCAAATATGCTTGGGTACATGCCAAGGTCTGTTTATTGAAAACCCTGGGCGGTCATTATGTGATTGAGGGCAGTGGCAATTGGAGCGAAAACGCCCATTACGAACAATACACCTTTGCCAACAGCAAGGGCTTGTATGATTTTAGAAAGGAACTTTTTGATAATGCGAAAGTTAAAAATTGATTTATGTATTGGTTAGAAATTATTGGTTCTAAGCGGTTTAAGCATGAGATTAAAACAGTTTTTGTCTCTATGGTTACTGTTCTTCTATTGTATGCATCGGATGCGGCATTTAACGGAAATTTTGAAGTGTTATATGAGTATGCTTACAATCTTGTAAACATCTTTATTAGGACATCAATGGTTTTGTTTTTCTATGGAACCTATCTATTTATTGAATTTTTATACGGTGATTGGGATGATGATGAAGACAGTGATTAAAGAATCGAATTACGTCCGGTTTCAGGTTGGAGTAAATGTTGTTGGAATGCCTGTTTTTGTGTATCACTATTATGAGAAGTTTACTCCCGTGAAGAGGGGTAAGGGAAAGAACAAATCTAAAGGGCGATTTTTTTAATTAATGTAAATGGATAATCCCAGGGATAAGAGGCTTGAAAG
>CAYGUO010000306.1:0-2263 GCA_964353095.1 uncultured Flavobacteriaceae bacterium
ATCTATACCACAAAAAAGAACCGCCCTGAGTAAGATACTGCAGGGCGATTCCTAACTAAATAACCAACCAAAAAACTTTTATAATAGTCGCAGACTATCTATATGCCTTACATTTTACGCTTACGCGTTACGTCCATTTTTTTATTGGAGGATTTTACCCTCTTTTTGCCAATTTTATTCGCCGACTTCGCAAACTGAATAAATCCGACACCGCTAAACTCATATACCGTTTCGCTCTCAACATGATAAAGCTCAATAGTACCTTCATCAATAACGTAGAGCTCAAAATAATCATTGCCCATAAAGTCATAATCGAGTGTTAAAGTTTTAAGCGTTTCATCGTTTGTATCAAAAATTTCAAAATCTCCTTCAAAATCCCATTGCAAGTTAGCGAGTGGTGTTCCCAACCTATCAACTGACGATCTAAAATAACCTCCATTCTCAGCAAAAAATTGCAGGTAATTCTCATCATCAAATTCGTTGAATACGCCTACCTCACTGGTGAATGTTTTTTCCCAAACATCATATTCTTGTAACAGGTAATTGATATTATCATAAAATACCCTATCATAATCAAAGTTGCCTCTTCGATACCCATTTAAGAAATAAGAAGTGTTAGATCGGGCATCATACAACTCAATCGTATTGGTATTCACCGCATACACCTCTAAAGACCATAAACCATCAATATCATGCTCCATTTTTACAGTACCGTTCAAGGTAAAATAAGAGCCTACATCAATACCAAGGCCATTTCCGGTTTTACCAATACCCACAATATTATTGTTGGCATATAGAATTCCATTTCTAAACGAAACGGTAAATGCCCTTTGTAAAAATGGCACTTCACCATTGCCTTTCATAGCGTTGATATCAACATACCATAAATCATACGATTGTAAAACTTGGTCCGTATTAAATGCAGATGCCGCAATAAAATCGTCTTCAATAATAACCTCGGTATAGCAAGAACTGGCTAAAAGTGTTATTCCCAATAATCCGAATAGTAGTTTTTTTGCTTTCATAATGATATGTATTTTGGTTGCTTAGTATAATTCAAGCATCATGCCATAAATTATAATGTGCTGATATTCAATTTTTAACATTTCAAATTTGAATTTATCTACCTTTAGCATCAAATCATTCAAAATCAAGGACTATTGAAATTTGCTGTTTTAGGAGGAGGTAGCTGGGCAACGGCCATAGTAAAAATGTTAACCGAAAATTTAGATACGGTTCATTGGTATATGCGAAATAAAACCGCAATTGAACATATTAAAAAAGAAGGGAACAACCCCAATTACCTTAGCTCAGTAGATTTAAAAACCGAATCGCTGTTTTTAACCAGTGATATTAACGAGGCAATTACAGCAGCAGATTTTCTGATTTTTGCCATTCCCTCTGCTTTTTTGGATAAGGAGTTGCAAAATTTGACCACAAGTCTTGAAAACAAAGTTATTTTTTCCGCCATTAAAGGTATCGTGCCTGAAACAGGGCTTATTGTTGGCGAGCACTTTCACGAACAATATCAGATTCCTTTTGAAAATATTGGGGTTTTAACAGGTCCTTGCCATGCAGAAGAGGTGGCCTTAGAACGCTTATCGTATTTAACCATTGCCTGTGCCGACGAAACCAAAGCATCACTATTAGCCAATCATTTGAACAGCCATTACATACGCACTAAAATCTCCGATGATATCATTGGTACGGAATATGCCGCCATGCTTAAAAATATTTACGCTATTGCAGCCGGTATTGCCCACGGTTTAGGTTATGGTGATAACTTTCAGAGTGTATTGATGAGCAATGCCATTCGTGAAATGAAACGATTTATCAAACGCGTTCACAAGATGAAACGCAACATCAACAACTCCGCTTATTTGGGCGATCTATTAGTTACGGGGTACTCCACTTTTAGCCGAAATCGCATGTTTGGCAATATGATCGGCAAAGGCTACACGGTTAAAAGCGCCATGATGGAAATGAATATGGTTGCAGAAGGCTATTATGCTACCAAAAGCGCCCATTTATTGAATGAAAAACACGAGAAAAAATCAAAAACGCCCATTATAGATGCTGTTTACGAAATTCTCTACGAAGGCAAGAATGCCAAAAAGACCTTTAAAAAGTTGACCGAGAAATTGGATTAGCTTCTATCCAATGAAAAATTAGAATGACTATCCAACTCTTTTTCTAAAGCTTCTTTAAACGCTAGCATCGTTTTATCATCGTAATCAAAAGCCTCTTTTACATCATCAAATAT
>CAYGUO010000307.1:0-2233 GCA_964353095.1 uncultured Flavobacteriaceae bacterium
TTTTTCAAATGAGATCAAAGACCTATACACCTTTTTACCCGGTTCCACAGAAGAAGTATCAAAACCAGATTCAACAGGTATTAAAGTTGGTCTTCAATTAAAAACCCATAAACCCTCCGGCCGCATCGCTTTTACCAATGCACGAATTATTACCATGGAAGGTGATGCGGTTATTGAGAACGGAACAATTATTATTAATGAAAATAAAATTGAGCAATTAGGAGCATCATCTGATATTTCCGTACCATCAAATGCAAAAGTATTTGACGCAACTGGTAAAACCATTATGCCGGGTCTAGTTGATGCACATGCGCATGTAGGCGGTTTTAGATATGGGTTGACTACCCAAAAACATTGGCAACTATATGCAAACCTTGCCTTTGGTGTCACTACGTCACATGATCCCTCTGCTAATTCTGAATCTATTTTTGCCATGTCCGAATTAATAAAGCAAGGCGATATGATTGGGCCACGCCTCTACTCTACCGGTATTATTCTTTATGGTGCTGATGGCGATTTTAAAGCAGTCATTAATAATTTAGATGATGCCCGCTCTTCCATACGCAGAACAAAAGCATACGGGGCAAAATCAGTAAAGAGTTACAATCAACCACGTCGTGAGCAACGGCAACAAGTAATGCAGGCAGCACGTGAATTGGGAATCAACGTGGTACCTGAAGGTGGCTCTACTTTTTATACCAATATGACCATGCTCATGGATGGTCATACAGGTGTTGAACATAATATTCCCGTTGCACCGGTTTACAAAGATGTTATTGAGCTTTGGAAAAATAGCCAATCAGGTTACACTCCTACACTCATCGTGAACTATGCCGGTCTTAATGGCGAATATTGGTTTTATCAAAAAGATAAGGTCTGGGAAAATGAAAAACTACTGAAGTACACCCCTAGAGGCTTAGTAGATGCGCGTTCACGTCATCGGACCATGGTGCCAGATGAGGAATATGAAAATGGGCATATTATGGTTTCTAAAGATGCTACAAGACTTACCAACGAAGGTGTTAAAGTTAACCTTGGCGCACACGGCCAATTACAAGGTCTAGGAGCACATTGGGAGCTTTGGTTATTGCATCAAGGGGGAATGACCAATATGCAAGCGCTACGTGCTGCAACGCTTAATGGTGCAGCATATATTGGTGCCGGTAATGAGATTGGTTCTTTAAAAGTGGGTAAACTGGCAGATTTAATTGTATTGGATAAAAATCCTTTAGAAGATATTCGCCATACAGAAACCGTAAAGTACACCATGGTCAATGGCAGACTGTTTGATACCGACACCATGAATGAAATTGGAAATACCGAAGAACGTCGTGGGGAATTCTATTGGGAAAATAATAAATACAATCAAGCCTTTCCTTGGCATGAAGCCTCCAAAAGTTTTACGATTCCTGGATGTGGGTGTGAATTAGGACATAATTAAAAAGCAATAATTTTAAAATCTCCCTAAATGAAAAAGGAAGTTTTATTAAAGTATCGTGAATTTCATTGGAACTATTTTAGTCTTCATGCAGAGCAACGCCTTAAAACCTTTCACTTTTATCTCATTGTATCCGCTATTCTAATTGGCGCGTTTATCAATATTATTAACGGAGAACAAGATTTAAAATTAGCGTTTATCCTACCCTATGTTTTAACCTTTATATCATTTATTTTTTACATGATAGATCTTAGAGCCCGCTATATGCTTAAGAATTCTCAAGATGCCATTAAGAATATTGATGCTAAAATTATTTCAAATGATAAAGACGAACCAAGTCGCTTAAACATTTTTAGCTACGATGAACATTTAAGTAAAGAAAAAAAGCAAGGCATGAACTACTCTAAAAGTTTTGGATTCCTATTTATAATCTTTGGGTTTTTGAGTTTTATAGCGGGTACTTATTATTTATACTTATGGATCAAGGGCTTACTCTAAAATTTAATTGATAGTACACTACAATGAAAAGAATACCATTTGTCTTGCTTTTGTCTTTATCTGTGATGCTTGTTGGTTGTCCAAAAGACCCAACACATACATTTGACCTCGTCATTACCAATACCAATGTCATTGATCTAGTTACAGGGGAAATCGCGACACAAGATATTTTTATTTTGAATGGAAGGATAGCCCGTTTGAGTCCTTCATCGGACAATGAAAAAGAATATAAAGCCAAAAATAAAATTGACGGTACCGGTAAATATGCTTTACCGGGTTTTTGGGACAATCATGTGC
>CAYGUO010000308.1:0-2232 GCA_964353095.1 uncultured Flavobacteriaceae bacterium
GGGGAGCTTAATGAGAGCAAGCCATTCAAGAGATTGAGTGGCTTTCTTGTTTTAGACGGGTACAACATAGGTACAACAATTAAGCGATATTTCTTTTCGAAGAAATAAAACATATCATTTTATCAAATCTATTGTTTTTAAGTAATGATTGTTGACAAGTTCCTGCTTGGTAGATTCAACTTTTTTGCCTCCTTTTGCCGCTAGCTGTAGATTCAACGAAAATATCCATTGATTGTATCCTTTATGTTCTATCAAAACCGCTCCTGCTTTAAAAAAGAATAAAAAGGTTCCGGTGTTCTTTTAGAGATTTTAAAGGAATCGGTATCTGTGTAATAGTCGAATTCTACGGCATCCATATCATCGGTATCGTCCGAACCTATTTTTTCCAAAAGTAACTTTGCGATGCGTTTTCTGAACCGGTACTCGGTATCCAAGAATTTATGGGCCTTTTCAGAAGGCACCTTTGCTGATGAAATCCAATTAATTTTCATACTCAAAAATTCGGACAACTAAAATAGGCGTTTACCTTAAATTAGCAAATAAAAAACGATGAATTCACTTCTTAGTGAGATGATCTTGTTTTGCTATTGCCAACGCCAAGTGTTTTCTTTATTGGTTCCATTAAATTATGAACCAAATAGTATTTCTTCTTTAGAATAAGTTTTAGCTAACAATTATATAACTCAAAATTAAATCCACATTTATAGCTGTTAAAGTTTTTATTCACAAACTTTGGGAAAAGTGCGTTTTATATGACTAAAAAAGTCTTTCCCCATCTTTCGCGATTGCTTGAAGGTTTCATCATTTCACGGCTTGCAAGCTACTTCTCTCCCTTAAAGTTTAGAAAAATCAAGAAACATTCCCTTCCTACCGCATTATGAAGAAAAGACCGGTGGATATCGTGGTCATATCAGATGTGCATTTGGGTACATATGGTTGCCACGCCAAAGAGCTGTTGAAATACCTTAAATCGATCAAGCCAAAACAGGTCATACTAAATGGTGACATTGTTGATATTTGGCAGTTCAGTAAACGATATTGGCCTAAATCACATATGAAAGTGGTAAAATATCTTATGGAACTGATAGGGAAAGGGGTAAAAGTGCATTACGTTACCGGAAATCATGATGAAATGCTTCGGAAGTTCGTTGATTTCCAATTGGGTTCTTTTACAATCACGAACAAATTGATCTTAAGCCTTCACGGTAAAAAGGCATGGATTTTTCATGGCGATGTCTTCGATGTTACTATGAAACATTCAAAATGGATCGCCAAGCTTGGTGCCGTTGGCTACGATTTTTTGATATTACTGAACCGGGGCATTAATTTCTGCTACAAGAAGTTTGGCAAGGGACCGGTATCTATGTCTAAAAAAATAAAGAATGGTGTAAAATCAGCGGTAAAATTCATCAATAATTTTGAAAAGGTAGCTGCCGATATAGCCATTGAAAATGCGTTTGATTATGTAATCTGCGGCCATATTCATCAACCCGAGATTAAAACGATCGAAACCACCAAAGGAAAAGTGGTTTACCTCAATTCTGGTGATTGGATCGAGAATTTAACAGCATTGGAGTACCACAGGGGTAAATGGAAACTCTACAGGTACGAAGACGATCTTGTAACAAAAACCTATGATATGGAGGTCAATGACCCTGTTGAAATGTTGGAAAAAAACCAACTTTTCCAAAGTTTGATGGACGAGTTCAATAACCTGACAATCCAAAAAAGCACCAAATAACTTTTTTACAATGATTGCCTTATGAAAGTACTCTATGCGATACAAGGAACGGGCAACGGGCATTTGAGCCGTGCACGAGACGTAATTCCCGCACTTCAAAAGAAGAATATCGAACTTGATATTCTGGTCAGCGGCACACAGGCCGACATTCAACTCCCCTACGAAATCAAATACCAATTAAAAGGCTGGAGCTTCATCTTCGGCAAAAAGGGCGGGGTAGATATGTGGCGCACCTACCTGAGAACGAATTCCGCACGTTTGCAAAAAGAGTTAAAGAGCGTTCCCGTTGCCGAGTATGATTTGGTCATTAATGATTTTGAACCGATTTCCGCTTGGGCCTGTAAACTACGTAATCAGCCCTGCATCAGCTTTAGCCATCAGGCGGCCGTGTTATCGCCTTTCGCGCCTAAACCTAAGAAAAGCGATTTGATAGGCAAGACCATCCTAAAAAAATATGCGCCATCAACGGTTAAATACGGGCTACATTTCAA
>CAYGUO010000309.1:0-2230 GCA_964353095.1 uncultured Flavobacteriaceae bacterium
GTTGTGGGTCACTCCTCTAAGACATCTGTCAGCGAAGAGGTTTACGAATATGCATTAGTTCGTAGTACCCCAATGCGTTGCTGCCAATATCTTATGAAAAATTTCAGTGTTTTCATAAATGCCAGAGAATGCTTCAGCGCCTGGTCCATAGGCAAACACGGGAATTAACGTTGCCGAATGCCCACCAGTTGAAAAAGTCCCGGTAAGCTCATTATAATCACTATAAGATTCTCCATCTTCTGTTTTCTTAAGTGTTGACGACAAGGTGAATCCTCCAGTTTCATGATCAGCGGTTACAATGACCAAGGTATTGCCATCCTTTTCGGCAAAATCCAAAGCCTTACCGATAGCATCATCAAAATCAATAAGCTCTGAGATAAGATATTCAGCATCATTGGCATGACCTCCCCAATCTATTTGTGAACCTTCAACCATCAAAAAAAAATTGGAATGATCTGCATTCTTAGTAAGAAATTGGATGCCCAATTCCGTGGCTTCGGATAAAAAATCACCGCGCCCTTTGGCCGCAGGTTTCATGGCGTCTTCTGCCAATATATATCCCATTTTTGAATACTGTTTAATGGCTGCAAAGTCACTCAAGGCAGCAGTAGCTAAGCCAAATCCTTTCGCTTTCAATTCAGCTAGTAAGTCTTTCCCATCTTTTCTTTTATTAAAAAATTTGGCACCACCGCCTGCAAAAAAATCGATATCAGAAGCGACCATATCTAAAGCAATGTCTTCATAGCGCCCTCTATTTATAGTATGGGCATAGAAGCTTGCCGGAGTAGCATGTTGTATGGATGAAGTAGCAATTACCCCTGTTTTGATATGCTGCGGTGACACAATTTCAACCAAAGTCTTAACTTTAGTAGAATCGTCGGCAACCCCAACAGCCCCATTAAAGGTTTTAATGCCTGATGCAAAGGCCGTGGCACCTGCAGCAGAATCCGTAATGTCTTCTCTTGATGAAGAGGTTTTAATGAGTCCAATATGCTTAAAACGTTCATAATTCGGTTTTGTATTCTTAAAATAAAATGCTGATGATATTTGTGATAAACCCGTGCCGTCTGCAATTAAAAGAATAACATTTTTGGCTTTTGGTGGAATTTCTTCCTGCACCATTTGCGATTTACAAGAGAATATTGTTAGTAATGTAACGAAGTAAATTAGGTTTTTGAATGCCATGCCCGTGAGTTTAAATTGTTGTCAACGCTAATATAGCGTATCAAGGTACTGTATTTCTTTAAATCGCACAGGTTACTTTGGCCACCACTAGTTGCAAACGGGCGACAGCGGGGAATCTAGCTCCAGTTTCATCTCTAACTGTTCTAGATATTTTTCGAATCCCATTTTTTTTAAAAAAGTATGTACCGATTTTGAGCTCTTATCTACATTTATAATGGATAGGGTACTGCCAGATACCACTATTAGGTTTGAAAGCAAAGAGGAAGCCACGCTCTTTTTTCGAAACTTTTTAGCAACCGCAAATTGTAGCAATCTTTTATTTTTCGGATTATAAATCAGATAACCTACCATCTGATTTTGAATATAAGCGCCTAATGAAATATGGTCGTTTTTTAATTCATCAATAGTATTTTTTGAGTTTTGCCAAGCAGGAGCGATGTCCCAAAACGATTCTAGCACTTCCCAGTTATACTCCTTTAAACTCTTGATTTCTATGGTATTGTTGGTATTTGACGTATGTATTTCGCCTTTATAACACACCAATTCCCTTTCAATTTTAAATCCAGATTTTTTATATGACTTTATGGCTTGAATATTTTCAGAAATAACTTCAAGAACCAATGTGTTAATTCCTTTTTTCTTTAAAATGGGCAAGATAAAATGGTACATCTGTTTGGTTAAACCTGAACCTCTTTTTTTTGGAATAACGCCAGTTCCTGCATTGTAAAGCATCTTTTGATTCCCGACTTTATCAAACCCATGTAAGATAAAAGCAACGAGTTGCTCGTTTTCGAAAACACCAACGGATAGGTTGAGATTTACTTTGTCAGCTACCATTTTTGTTGCTAGTTGTTCTTCTGTTAACTGAAACGAAATAAAATAATCAGAAAAGGATGCATTAAACACCTTCACAACGTCTTTTGTGGCTACCCCTTTTAAAGTATGTATTTCCATTTAGACTTATATTTCAGTGAGTACCCTTGCATAGTAACAAGGTACTAAATTTTCTTAATGGTGTATGGCTTATTGTTACCGCCACTAGTTA
>CAYGUO010000310.1:0-2228 GCA_964353095.1 uncultured Flavobacteriaceae bacterium
GTTCATATTACCATTGGAAATTCCTATCTTATTGAAATTCATAGCTATAATAGCTTTTACCGGTGTAGTCTGCTATATCATTTATGAGTTTGTTCTAAGAAGGATTGGTTTTTTAAGGCCTTTCTTCGGATTGAAATGGACCTACAAAAGAATTGAAAATGTAAAAGTTTCAAACCGGAACCTGAACTGAGCATCTAGCAAATTGAATTCTTCAATTTGATTGAAATTAAAGTTATCCACAAATTCAAAAAGTATACATAATGAAAGCAATAGTCTACAAAAAATATGGCCCTCCAAATGTCCTGAAAGTAACAGAAATCGAAAAACCAAAGCCAAAAGATGGTGAGATGCTAGTAAAAATTCATGCGGCAACGGTCACGTCGGGCGATGTGCGGTTGCGGAGTTCTGATTTCCCGCCTTTGTTCTGGCTTCCGGCAAGACTGCTATTTGGTCTGTTCAAACCAAAAAAGAAAATTCTAGGGCATGAACTGGCCGGGACTATTGAGGATATCGGTAAAAAGGTGACAAAATTCAAAGTTGGGGATGCTGTATTCGGAACCACCACAATGCTAAAAACCGGCTCCTATGCGGAATATATCTGCCTGCCACAGGAATGGAATAACGGTGTTGTAGCTCTAAAACCGGAAAATCTAAGTTTTAATGAAGCCGCCTCTTTACCTGTAGGAGCGATGACTGCCCTGTTCCTTTTGGAAAAAGCAAATCTTAATAATGGACAAAAGGTGTTGGTCTATGGAGCTTCCGGCAGTGTAGGAAGCTATGCTGTTCAAATCGCAACTCAGTATGGTGCAACCGTCACCGGGGTATGTAGTGGTTCTAATGTTGAAATGGTAAAATCTCTTGGCGCGGAAAAGGTAATTGATTATAAGAAAGAACACTTTTCGGAGGGCAGCGAGAAGTACGATATCGTTTTTGATGCCGTGGGCAAGACCTCCAAAACAAAGGCGAAAAAAGTCTTGAATGCCAAAGGAACTTTCGTTTCTGTAAAAATGTTGACAAAAGAGAAAAGTGAACATCTAGAAAAGATAAAGGAACTTGCAGAAAAGGGTAAGTTAAAACCATTTATTGACAGAACCTTTACGCTGAATGACATTGTAAAGGCACATGAATATGTTGATTCAGGACGAAAAAAGGGAAACGTAGTCATTGATACTATACAATAACAAGAATATTTCGTGCAATATTCGATTAATAAATAGCACCATGAAAATCTTCAGAAAAATACGGTTTGAACTTTTGGGAGAAAATAAGACCAGAAAATATATACTATATGCCATAGGTGAAATCGTGCTGGTTGTTATCGGTATATTGATAGCCTTACAAATCAACAATTGGAACGAAGCCAGAAAGGATGATAATGCCTTAAAGGAGTATTTAGTAAAAATCAAGTCCCATACAAAAGAAGACTTGAAGAAATTAGCGGAAATAAGCAAAGGAAGAGCACAGATCTCTGGGTATTGCAAACAAGCGCGTAATAGCATTTTAAATAAAACGGAAGATGAAAATCTTGCATTGTTTATGGCAAGTGGTTACGCTTTTGCCGACTATTATTTTAAACCCAATACGGGGGGATATGAAGCGTTGAAAAATTCCGAATATTTTGGAAAAATCAACAATACACCTTTGGACTCCCTATTGACTCAGTACCATTATTTATTGGACGCCATTGCTGAAAACGAGAAGAGTTACAATGATTATATGGTGAATCAAGAGGCCTACATTTCTACTCAGGTTGATATATCATTAATTTTAGCCAAAGCCTTTGTGCCACAAGATGTTTTAAATGGAATGGCAACATCGCAATTTGAGTTTGACGACGCTTTTAGGCGGTACACGGGTTCCGCACCTTACCGAAACGTGATTAGTTTGGCGGCCTTTCAATTTGATAGTATGATTCACCAATACAATAAACTAGGCGTGCTTGGACAAAGCGTTATTGAAGAAATAGATGGAATTACCAATAATTGAATGTTTTCTATACTAATCTCAAAATGTTGGGCATTGTTCCCGAAAAACATAAGATGAAATCATGACAAAGAAAAAAACAAAACAAATAACCGAATTCTTTCAGAGAAATAGTACTGGTAAAAAAGTCTTAGCACTTTTCATTGTTACCAATGTTTTATATGTATTTATGCTCACTGTTACCATTCCTAAAACAATGGAATTTTCAAATGGAATGAAATTGCTTGATATGCTACCAATGGGAT
>CAYGUO010000311.1:0-2217 GCA_964353095.1 uncultured Flavobacteriaceae bacterium
GTGATATATAACGCACCTTCCGCAGACCTAAATATTTTTGGAATGGATGATGATCTTAAATTTCAATTTGTAAAAGAAATGTCAGCCAAAACCAAAAGCACTTGTTTGTTTGTAAAAGATTCTGGACATGAAAGTATTCTGGCCTAAGAAGAATACCACTTGCTTCAGAACACAACAAATTATAACACCCACTTTATTGGGTAAACAGCCCTAAAACTCATGGATACTATAACAAAAGTGGGCGTTGCATCTTTGAAAAATCCTATTGACAGACATACCATCATAAAACCTACCTAAATTAATAAAACTAAGGTCACTGTTGCTCCAATGATTTTACATGGGCAAAAACTTTTACTCCTTTAATGATTGTTTCGATTTCTGTGTTCATCATTTTTATGCCTTTAACGTCATTTACCTTTCCCTCTGGGGATATTGAAATGATATTATAAAAGTTTAAATACTTGTCCAAGGCCCTAAGGTGCACAACATTCCCTGATTTACTCACCCCTTTGACATCATAGATATCACCCTCTTCAGTAACAGCTTTAATTGATATTAGATAACCATCATTATCTATAGCTTTGACCGGATAATACTTGTCTTCATTCTTGATTATCAGCTTTATGGGCAATTGTTCGCCATTTACAATAGCCTTTACATTCAGAATACTAGTTTCATCAGCTATCTGAATTGCTTTAACATCATGCATTTTACCATTTCTATCAATGGCTTTAATATCAATAAATTTTGCCTATGGCCTATACGCTTTTACCTGCCAAAAGGTCAATGGATGGCGCTTAGTTTCTAGTTTAGGAAGTGCTTGTTCAATTTCTTCGCCAACTTGTGCATAACAAGTAAAGCATATCATAAATAGTAGAGATGTTATTACAATTTTGGGGATATACTTCAACGATAGGATTGTTTTCATCTTTTTGATTTGAAACCATAAGATAGTAGAGATTATACTACATAAATATGGTAAAATCAGCTAATGAATAGGGATAGCAGCACTTAAACATTCTCAACAAACCTTAAAAAACGTCTTATTTTGGTTCTTTTCTCCCTGAGCTAATTTCGCTTCAATTTCTTTCGCTGTTTTTGTAATGGAAAGGCCTCCTAACCCCGTACATCGCAGGGTATTTGGTAACGCATCACCCACACGTTTCATGGTTTCCACTACTTCATCCAAAGGAATCAAATGATCGTAATCCGATAGGGCCATATTTGCACAAGAAATAGCATTGGTTGCTGCCATAACATTTCTATTTAGACATGGTGCCTCAACACGATCTGCAATCATATCACAAATCATTCCTAAGCTTGATTGTAATGCCATGGATGCTGCGGATAATGATTGGTATAATGAGCCCTTTTTTAAGGATACAATACCTGCCGCAGCCATACCTGAACCTGACCCACATTCGGCCATACAGCCGCCAACTTCTGCTGCAAAAGTTGCGTGCTCTGCTATGAAAACCCCAATCATACCAGCAGCCAATAGTGCTTTGACCATTTCCTCATCTGACAGTTTTAAACTGCTACCAATCCCGATTATGGCTCCAGGCAAAGCCCCACAAGACCCGGCTGTTGGTGCTGCTACAATAACCCCCATAGCACTTTTGACCTCCATCATGGCCGAGGTATAAAGAATCACTTGATTTAAGATATCACCTTCTACCAGCTTTTTTCCATCCATTCGTTCTTGAAAGGTCAAGGATTGAGGGCCTAGAATACGATCTGCATATTTGGTGCCTTGTAAACCAAGGTCAATCGCATTTTTCATGATTTTATAGATGGTCCGCATTTTTTCAAAAACCAGTTCTTCTGAAATATTACCCCGCTCGCACTCATAAGCAACTGCTAACTTCCACAAATCAAGATTCTTATCTGCATTGTATTCAAGCATTTCATTACAAGTAATAAAAGGAACCGTAAGGCCCTTTCGTGCCATTATAGGGAGTACAGGGTGAATCTTTTTTATAAAAAGAACCTCATTCATTGCTTGCAGTGTCGTTTCAAGGTCTTTAGGAATAAAGCAGTTCGACTTGATTTCTATAAAAGAAGAAAGCCCTTCTCTAAAAGCAATTTCATCATAATTAAAAGAGTTTTCAATAAGACCCCAAACCTGACCAGGTGCCTTTACATAAATCAAAGTTTGATAAAAATCACCCGCCATGGCGACTGTTGCCCCGTCAATTTCGATAAGTTCAATCATTA
>CAYGUO010000312.1:0-2214 GCA_964353095.1 uncultured Flavobacteriaceae bacterium
GGTTGTTCCATCCCCAGCCAAGACCACCGCCCCAACCGAAGCCACCGCCCCAGCCAAAGCCACCGCCCATTAACCAAGGATCGTTCCATCCCCAATTGTTGCCGTAAACATTGATGTTTAAATTGGTAGGGTTATCACCCCAACCAGGATTACCTTCATACGTGTTATTGGTTGCAAAGTAATCTGTCTGCTCTCCTAAAGGAATGGAATCATTTTGAACTCCACTATAATACCCATCTACGTCCGTAAACACTTCAGAATCTAATATCTCATCATAATTACTTGCTATTTCTCCAAAATAATCTCCGTAGATATCATTTTCAATTTGGTCGACCCTAACAGCTTCTGGTGATCTTTTTTCAACCGAAACTTGAACGTTGCGATTTGAATATATTCCATCATCATCGTAGTAAGAAGCTTGTTGGTACGAACCACATGACACAAGAAATAATGCAGCAGTCATTAAGAGTGCTACAGACTTGATTTTTTGGCGGAGTGTAGATTTGCGCATGTTTTTAATTTTATTGTTGAACATTATAAAAATAGTTAGTTTTACGCACTATTTTTGTTAAACAATACACAAGTTTTGTGCCAAACTACATTAGATGGGAAAAAAGTTAACGAGTAGAGCTGAAGATTATTCAAAATGGTATAATGAACTTGTTGTTAAGGCCGATTTGGCGGAAAACTCAGGAGTTCGAGGGTGTATGGTCATCAAACCCTACGGGTATGCTATTTGGGAAAAAATGCAAGCCGGATTGGATAAGATGTTTAAAGAAACGGGGCACGAGAATGCCTATTTTCCCTTGTTTATCCCAAAATCGTACCTGAGCAAAGAAGCAAGCCATGTTGAAGGTTTTGCTAAGGAATGTGCCGTTGTTACACATTATCGACTCAAAAATGCAGAAGATGGAAGCGGTATCATTGTAGATCCGGATGCAAAGTTAGAGGAGGAACTTATTGTAAGGCCAACCTCCGAAACGATTATTTGGGATACCTATCGTAAATGGATACAGTCATATCGTGATTTACCGCTTTTGATAAATCAGTGGGCCAATGTTGTGCGATGGGAAATGAGAACTCGCTTGTTTTTAAGAACGGCAGAGTTTTTATGGCAAGAAGGCCACACGGCGCACGCCACCGAGAAAGAGGCAATGGAAGAGGCTGAATTGATGATGAACGTCTATGCCGATTTCGCTGAAAATCACATGGCAATGCCAGTAATTAAAGGAACTAAAAGTGAAAGTGAGCGGTTTGCCGGGGCAGAAGAAACCTTTTGTATAGAAGCATTGATGCAAGATGGCAAAGCCTTACAAGCAGGAACTTCGCATTTTTTGGGGCAAAATTTTGCTAAGGCGTTTGATGTGAAATATGCAAGTAAAGAAGGAAAGCAAGAATATGTTTGGGCTACGTCTTGGGGCGTGTCAACAAGATTGATGGGGGCTTTGGTAATGACGCACAGTGATGATAATGGTTTGGTGTTACCGCCGGCCTTAGCACCAATTCAAGTGGTAATTGTACCTATTTATAAGGGTGAGGAACAATTAGAGGCTATTAGTGAAAAAGTAAACCCATTGGTAAAAGAATTACGTGCTTTGGGAATTTCAGTAAAATTTGATAACCGTGATACCTATAAGCCCGGCTTTAAATTTAATGAGTACGAATTAAAGGGGGTGCCCATAAGATTGGCCATTGGTCAGCGCGATTTAGAGAATGGTACGTATGAAGTAGCAAGAAGGGATACTTTAGAAAAAGAGTCAATACCAGCTGGAGATGTCATAGCCAAAATAAACTTTCTTTTAAAAGATATTCAACAGAATATATACAACAGGGCAGCATCGTATCAGCAAGAAAATATCACGCCTGTTAATAGTTACGAAGAGTTTAAGGCTGTTTTGGAAGAAAAAGGAGGATTTATTTCTGCTCATTGGGATGGTACCATCGAAACTGAAGATATCATAAAAGAAGAGACCAAAGCTACTATTCGGTGTATTCCTATTGATGTTTTAAAAGAAGAAGGGGTGTGTATGCTTACTGGAAAACCATCGCCATATAGGGTTCTTTTTGCGAAAGCATATTAGCTGTTTTAAAAAATAATATTTAGGTCTTGTAATAATTAAAAATAATTGTATTTTTGCATCCGCAATTATGCAACCTTGAGGCCCGTTCGTCTAGGGGTTAGGACGCCAGGTTTTCATCCTGGTAACAGGGGTT
>CAYGUO010000313.1:0-2206 GCA_964353095.1 uncultured Flavobacteriaceae bacterium
CAAAATTGAGAATGGAATCCGTACCGGGAATCCATTTTAAAAATTTTGGAAAGTCGTTAGGGGCAATAACCGTTGCATTTTGGTCAAAGGCCTTTAAAAAGAACCACAGCCCAAGACAAGAGCCAATGGCATCACCATCGGGATTTTTATGTGGTATGATTACAATGCTCTGTGGTGTTGCAAGTAGCGACGTTATGGTAGTGATGTCTACTGAATTCATGCGTTCAAATATACAATAATATAACGCAGTGATAATTCAATATGCACTATTTTTGTTTGGTTTTAAAATGAAAAATATGCGGTATATAGTCTGTTTGTTGCTTTTAGTTTTTTGTTCGTTAGGATGTAAATCAAAATTAGCTTCTACGGCAGAGGAGGTGCAAGAAAAAGTAACTGCGCAACCTGATTTTGTAATCACATTTGGTTCTTGTAACAAGCACAATGCGGAAAATGTATTTTGGGATGATATCGCAGCGCAAAATCCTGATACCTTTATTTGGGGAGGCGACATCGTTTATGCGGATTCTGATGATGTCAAAAAAATTCAAAAATATTACGATTTACAGGATGCTGTTTCTGATTATGCAGCCTTGAAAAAAAATGTTTTTATAACCGGTACTTGGGATGACCATGATTATGGACTCAATGATGGGGGAGTTGAATTTGAAATAAAGAAGGAAAGTCAACAAGCTTTTCTGAACTTTATGGATGTGCCCCTAACGGATGAAAGAAGAAATCGTGAAGGAGTATACTCTTCGCAACTTATTTCAAAACCTAATGGTTTAGTTAAGATTATTAATCTAGACACCCGATATTTTAGAACCGGGCTAACGGTTGACAAACGTAAAGGAAGAAGATACCAGCCCAATACGTATGGTGACGGAACAGTTTTAGGTGAAGCGCAATGGAAATGGCTTGAAAATGAATTGAAAACATCAAAAGCTGATTTTAACTTGATTGTAAGCAGCATTCAGTTTTTATCAAATGAGCACGGATTTGAAAAGTGGGGCAACCATCCTCATGAAGTGGATAAAATGAAAAAAATAATTTCTGCTTCCGGAGCTTCTGGAGTGGTACTATTATCAGGTGACAGACATATATCAGAATTTTCTAGAACTGCGGTTGAAGGATTGGCCTACCCATTGGTTGATTTTACCAGTAGCGGTTTAACACATTCCTATTCTAGCTTTGATAGTGAGGCCAACCCTTTTAGGGTAGGTGAGGTCATTGCAGTACCAAGTTTTGGGGTTTTAGAATTAAATATTGCCGATAAAACGGCCACAATGAAAATTATGGGCGAAAATAACCTAGTGCTACAAGAATTAAAACAAGGCTATTAATGTTGGATAGCTTTTGAAAAAGCTTATTTTTGCGCAAAATTTAAAGAAAATGACGACAAATAGAACCTTTACCATGATTAAACCAGATGCTGTTGAAAACGGACACATTGGTGCTATTCTTGAAAAGATAACTGCTGCTGGTTTCAAAATTGTGGCGATGAAATACACACAGTTGAGTTTACGTGATGCGCAGGCTTTTTACGCTGTTCACAGTGAAAGACCATTTTTTGGCGAGTTGGTGCAATTTATGACTCGTGGGCCAATTGTTGCTGCTATTCTTGAAAAAGATAATGCCGTTGAAGATTTTCGTGCATTGATTGGGGCAACAAATCCTGCTGAAGCTGCTGAAGGTACCATCAGAAAGTTGTTTGCCACCAGTATTGGTGAAAATGCGGTACACGGTTCTGATAGTGATGAAAATGCGGCCATTGAGGGTGCTTTTCATTTTGCAGGTAGAGAAGTCTACTAGACGCAACAAACAGATAAAAAATTAAACCGCTCTCTTCAGGGCGGTTTTTTTGTGCCCTAGGTTTAATGGATTTAACAGATTCTTGTTGTATCATCCCTTTGTTTGGTCTATTTTGTGGGCAAATCAATCAAATTGGCATTTAAATGCTTTCATCGATCTTTTTTAAAAATTAAAAAATAACTATTTATGAAATTTAGGACCACTTCATTTCCAATCCGATTAGCAAGTTTATGTTTCTCCTTATTATTGTTGGGCACTTTTAGTGTAGAAGCTCAAAAAAAGAAAAAGAAAAAAAATCAGGTTGAGGAGGCTGCCGCTAAAAAGGACAAGGAAAAGTCGATTGATGAACTGGTTAAATCTAGCGAATTGCTTGAGGGTTTATTTCGTTTTTATCGCG
>CAYGUO010000314.1:0-2183 GCA_964353095.1 uncultured Flavobacteriaceae bacterium
AAACAAAATGAAAAGATGTAAATAAAGGCCTACTATACCAGTATCCGCCCAAACCGCAACAAACCAACTATCTGTAGCCGTGTTTGCCAAAAACGTATGTGGTGTAAAACGTTGTCCCCAATTACCCGTAGAACCAATACCGCCACCAAAAGGTCTTGATGCCAAATAGGTTGATAACTTACGTTGGTTGGCCAAACGTACCTGTAAAGAAGCATCATTAGGATCAAACGCCGTTCGCATTCTTCTCACTTGGGCATTATTGTTCATTATAGTGGTATGCGCAAAAAATACGTAAACCCCTATACCCATGACCGCCCCTGCTACTAAGATTGGTATGTTCTTTCTTAAAATTAAAAACATGATTCCACCAGCAGCAGGCACCGCAATGGCACCTCTAGTGCCAGAAATCAGCATCCCATATAACCCTGCTAAGGAAACCGTGATGCAAAAAATTCTAAACTTTTTACTTTTAGCGAATAATGCCAAGACTCCAAAAACAACACCTGCATGCCCTTGGGAAGCCCCAAACTGACCTGCATCAGAATAGAACGAAAATATGCGTAATTTTCCAAAAAGTATGTGGGTTAAGGAACCCCCATTATCAAGCCATTTTTGTTCAAAAGGATCTACTCCAAAAAACAATTGTTGGCACCCTTTTAAAGTACCCAATAGCGACATAACTCCCCATATAATTAGGAATACTTTTAAATCTTTTGGCTTATTATAAATGATAAAGAGTAATGGTACGATCATCCATTGATACAGTGCCAGCCCCCGCATAGCATAAAACCAAGCTTCAAAACTTGCAGCCTCAGGATTCACTGCTTGAAACAAAGCGTAACCGAACCAAATAGTGACCAAAAGACTTAATTGAGATTTTGCCCTACTCCATGGTATCTTTATTTTAAATGCTTTAAAGAAAAGTGCCAGGTACATTAAAAATAAAAGACCGTCAATCAACAAACCCCAAGTCATTGGAACATAGCGTCCAAGTCCTAAAATTGTAAAATTGAGAACAAAAATGGTCATTATCCCCAGCTTGGGCTTTGCAAACAAAACCCCCATATACACAATAACAATGGGTAAAATTATAATGGCCATACCCGCAACCAAACCTTTAGATGCTGTTAAATGGGCACAAGCAACGGCTAATGATAAGAGTATTGCGATGGGTAATGGCTCCTTCAAATAATCTGTACCGTATGTTTTGTGAAAAGGATTCATCGCCCTAGATGAGTGTTTAAATTCTTAAAAAAGAAAATACCTTCTGGAAAGATCTGTTTTGATTGAATCTGTATTTCTTTACGTAAAAAGTAAAAGCCTAAAAAGATTCCTAATACCGTAAAGAATACGGTACCAATGGCAACAACAATGAGGCTTTCAAAAACAAATACGGCAAAAATATCAACCAAAATATTGGCTACTGTCATAAATATGACCTTGTACAAATTCAATTTAGGCTTGTTGATACTGTCTAGCAAAACCCCGGTAAAACGATCTATTGGCAGCAATAAAGTGTACACCGTAAATACTCTAAAAACCGTGGTCAGTAGGGGTAACGAATCTGCGTAAACCTCACCACCCAAAATCAAAATCAACTGTTCTGCAAATACAAAACAGAAAATTGCAACAGGTATAAATAAGAGCGTTATCGCACCAGAATAGGTATAAAATATTTTACGAACCCCATCAAGGTCACCTTCTATTGCTCTCTTTGACATACGCGGATAGGCCGTCATGGTAAAACTTCGAAGCGGTATGCCCAGCAAATCGGTCAGTTTTAAGGGAATGGCATACATTGCTATCCCTGCTGAACCCAAAACAGGGCTCAAACCGATAATCAACGTATCGGCACTTTTAAGCAAACTGGATCCGATAAGTGTACCCATGGAGTACTTTCCAAAATTGATAAGCTCTTTCTCGGTAGCCTTATCAGCATATTTCAAAAAAAGAAGTCCGTCCCATCGTTTTAAAGTACACCATAAGCTTGAAATTAGATTTACGGCCAAGTTGACCCAAATAATTTCAAGTAAACCGAAGTGAAACCATATCCCATTTCCAACCAAAAAAACTACAAAAAGCCCGATGTTGGCAAACCGCACAAACATCATACGGTTAAAATTTTGCTCTGCTTGAAAAAGTGCGGACGCTGTATTCCATCCCAAATTACATAAGGCTAAAAT
>CAYGUO010000315.1:0-2168 GCA_964353095.1 uncultured Flavobacteriaceae bacterium
ATTAAGCGGCAAGAGCGTAATTGTTATCGCCAATTAAAAGTGTGAACCATGAGATTAACGAGCTATAATCCAGCGCTCGACATGCTTACATTGCCATTGGTCTCGCAGTCAAAACCAGTCGGCCCCATTATTTCAATGAACTATTTTAAATAGTGAGCGCAAAGTTAACTAAAAGTTTGCGTACCCTTTTCAATCCTCTTAAATTAGGTCAATAATTATACCAAAGCATAAATGAAGTTCGGAATTATAAGAGAGCGAAAAAACCCACCAGATAAAAGAGTCGTTTTGTCACCAATACTTTGTGAGAAGGTTCTAAAGAGGCACTCTAAAGCAAATATAATTGTTGAGCCATCTCCAATTCGGATATTTAATGATGAAGAGTATGCAGAACTTGGAATAACGGTAGCTAACGATATGCAATCATGTGATGTCTTGCTAGGGGTAAAAGAAGTTCCAATTAATGCTTTACTACCCAATAAAAAATACTTTTTCTTCTCGCATACGATAAAAAAACAGCCTTATAATCGTGATTTACTTAGGGCTGTCTTAGAAAAGAATATTGAACTATACGACCACGAAGTCATCACCAATCAAAATGGGCAACGATTGGTAGCCTTTGGTCGCTATGCCGGTATTGTTGGGGCCTATAACGGAGTTCGTGCTTACGGACTTAAATTTAAGCAGTTTACCCTACCCAAGGCAGAAGATTTAAAAGACCAGAAGGCCTTAATTGCCCAATTGAACAGTGTGAAACTTCCAAATATCAAAATATTGCTCACCGGAAAAGGTCGTGTTGGTAACGGTGCTAAAGAAATGCTGGATGCTATGAGCCTAAAAAGGGTCAATGTGGCCGAATATTTACAGGAAGAATTTAATGAACCGGTATATTGTCAAATAGATGCATCAGAATATAATAAGCGTAAGGATGGCGTTCGGGGGAACAAGGCTGATTTTTTTACAAACCCTCAAGAGTACCAATCCAATTTTTTCAGGTTTGCCAAGGTGACCGATTTCTATATTGCGGGACATTTTTATGGTGATGGTTCGCCTTATTTATACACGCGTGAAGATGCAAAACATCCTGAGTTTAATATTAGGGTTGTGGCAGATGTGAGCTGTGATATTGATGGCCCGGTAGCGACGACCATAAAACCGTCAACTATAGCTGACCCAATTTATGGTTATGATCCAAATAACGAAACAGAAGTTGATTTTAGGAATGAAAATGCAATAGCGGTTATGGCTGTTGACAATCTGCCAGCAGAACTTCCAAGAGATGCCAGCGACGGATTTGGTGAAGCCTTTTCAAAGTATGTTATTCCTGCTTTTTTTAATGATGACAAAGACGGAATCTTAGAACGTGCCAGAATGACCCATAATGGAAAACTAACCAAACGATATGCTTATCTCAATGCGTATGTAAAAGGCTAGTCAGTTTATTTTACGGAAAGACTCCATTCTATTATAGGATGCGCCTTAGGTGCTTCAAATGCGCCTAAAGCTTTTAGTTTAAGCCTTAAGGTGCTAATTTCTTCCAGGGTTTTAACCTGAAGCGTTTTGGTTTCACCTGCTGGTATTTCAAAAACTGGAGAACTAGAATAAAAAGTATAATCCATAGCATTCTCAAATAGTAGGTTGTTGCTAGAAATATTATTTAATATCACTTCCAATATTTTAGTTTTGGGTAGGTACTTAGTGCTCTCAATTTTAATACATGCCTGTAATAACGGAATTAAATATTCGGGTTTGCCCACAAAAAGTTCGTTGAATACCGCAACGGTTCTGCCGGCAAACAAGGCTTCCTTTAAGCCTTCTTCACTTCTTTCTTCGGCAAAAACCAAGGTTACAGGGCGTGTGTATCCTTTTTCAATATAATCCCAATCAATTAGACTGTGAATATCACTAGTGCCCATAATGGTTAGGTTATTCTCCAAAGCAATGGCGAGGGCTTCTTCGGAATAGTCCGTTGTATTGATCACTTCAATACCATGAAGCTCATTATTCTGAATGCGATTTTTTTGAAAATCACTTAAAATAGGATTCCCCTTGGGCCTTTGCGCATACCAAGCGGGGTGGTTCCAGAATACGAAAGCACCTTGTTTTTTTGCCGCGGCAAATTGTGCTACGGAGTCTTTTTGCATGAGGCCATTGGCATCTTTAATGAAAAC
>CAYGUO010000316.1:0-2168 GCA_964353095.1 uncultured Flavobacteriaceae bacterium
TCAACACCCAGTGCATTGCGACGTTGAAAAACTTCCGCCCCATCCGGATTCACCATGGGCAGAAAATGCAGTTTTAATTTGCTGAGAATTTCCTTCTTTTCTTCCTTAAAATCATCAGCGTCTAAAAAATTGAAAATATCAAAAATTGCTTGGGTTGCCGTTGGTTCGTTACCATGCATTTGAGACCATAGATAAATATTGATAGGTCCTGATCCAATACTGACCAAGCTTAAATCACGTCCTTCTATAGACTCCCCTACTTTGTTTACTTCAAATTTTGGATTCGCCCTTAACTCTTGCAGCAAGGGTTGCAGTTGTGAATGTTTTATACGACGCTTATCGAGTGTAAGCTCTTTATATTTCCCATAAGTATCATAAAGCTGCTCTGTAATTTCTTGTGCAACGGCAATTTGAACTATAAAATAACACAGTATTGAAAGGGTAAACTTCATTCTCATTCTTTAGACTTTTCTGGTAAAGGTTTAAAATTAAACTTTTTGGTTGCATTACGCACTTTTTTCATGAAATCATCTCCTGGATCGCTTTTAACCGTTCGATAGCCTTGGTCAACCTCTAACCAAAGCGGATGATTTTCGAACAGGGTATATTCATGATGCCCAATTACATAATCAATATCATATTTATTGGCCAGGTATTTAACAAGATATTTGTTTGCCCTTAACTGCCTTTTAGTAAGCGGTAGGGCCTCCGTTCCCCCAACATTTTCAATGCCTATCGCACAATGGTTTAAACCAATTACATGCCTTGCCATAGTCGTTTCTGGCATTAAACGATAGATAGTACCATCCCTATCAACCAAAAACTGCGAGGAAACGTTTAAACCGCTCACATTCTTAATATCTGGTCGCCAATCTGGTAAGGTTGGGTTCTTAAAAGCATCAAACGATTTTTCAAGTGTTGGAATAACGGTCCAGTGCAAGACAATCATTTTAGGAATGATTTCAGGGGTTTCTTGCTCTAAATTGTAACGTTGTAATAGGTACTCCTTGGTCAGGGCTATACGCTGTTCGTCAAAAACTATGGGTTTTTCAATAATGGTTTTGTTGACCGAGCAAGAAATAAGACAACTACTGCAAATTAAAAATGTGATATATCTTTTCATGGCTTCTGATTCTTGCTAATTGTATCCCTTGGTATTGCGTAACAAAACTGTACTTTTTTCTTTCCCCAAGCACGCGCGGCATTCACATCCTTTCCCATGTAAATATCAATTCGGTTCTTCCATTTACGATTCATCTTATCCTTAACATAAAAGGTATCTGGGAAAGTATCAATTTTAACCATGGTATTATGTCCGATACCTAAAGCTAATAAATCTCTAGAAACTGCTATCACTTTCATTCCGGGCTTCAACGTATCGCCCCAGGCTGCAATAGAAGGGTCTCCCTCAGTTTGCCAAACGACCGAATTATATGCAGAGGCGGTGACTTCATGACCATACCATATATACATTTGTTTTCGCTCTTTACTTTGTCTATCAACTTGATTGCAACCAAAAACAACCAAGCAGCAATAGCATAAGATAGTTTTGTATAACCGCATCATTTTAAGGTATTCTTTAAAACCAACACATCATTATTTTCTTTTGACCAACGATCAGCAAGCTTTTGGGGTACTGGCGTAAAAACATAGGTAAAAGAACTTAATAACAAGTCTTCGTCGCCATCATCATCAATATCCATGGCATCCATTAAAAACCACCTTCCAGCACCCGGATCATCAAGCGTTTTTGATGCAAACTCATATTTTTTGGAATTTTTATTTTCTAAATACACGAAAGAGGAATCAGGACTGTTATCATAATCAGGAAAAGTACTGATCAGCGCAAAGTCCAAATCGTCATCTTGATCAAAATCCCTTGCCAATACCCGTGTGGCACCGTTTAAAGGATAAAAATAGACCTGTTCAAAACCAAGTGCCCCTCTATTTAAAAAAATACGCATTCCGTGATAGGGTTTGTGTATATACGATTTATCTGCATTATCGCCATTTACGGTAATAATATCGTCCAAACCATCGCCATTATAATCTATTAGTTCAAACCAACTACTACCATATACCGGACTAAATTCAATGACCTTTTTGGCTTGGAACTTTAGGGCTTCGAATTGGTATAATAAGGTGATGCTCTCATAACCCTGAGAGGA
>CAYGUO010000317.1:0-2161 GCA_964353095.1 uncultured Flavobacteriaceae bacterium
ACCAAATACCTCTAAAAATTTAAAGTGAGGGTTCTTGAGCGAAGTACGCTGCTCTAGAATACGACCAACTGCGATATCGACAGATTCATCGGTTTTAATGTGACCACCGGGAAGTGCCCATTTAGGACCAATTTTTAACAAAAGACATTTTAACTCATCTTCCTGAAATCCAATGATGACCAAGTCAACGGATAAGTTTGGTAGGTACTGATGTTCGTTATACGCAAGAAATTGTTCCAGCTCCATAACGCAAACTTAATGATTTGTGGTTTGTTGTCGTAAATTTATTTTATATTTGTGTCAATTAGCCACAATTATAATATCATGAAAAAAAAGTTGATTCTCGTTTTAAAGATTTTAGGAGTATTGGTCCTTTTGTTGGCCTTAGCTGGATTTTTTACGGCACGTTATTTTAGTACTACTTTTTTAAGCTTTGAAGATGATTATGCAGAGCGTTTAGCGTTTAAAGAAGTGACCGTTGATGGGTATACGTTCTTGGATAGAAATGATAATGGAGAACTTGATGTGTATGAAGATGATCGTCAACCCATTGAGGCACGAGTGAAAGACGTATTAGGGCAAATGACCTTAGAAGAAAAAATACACTTGTTAAAAGGGTCGGGTTTGGCCTCTGCAATGGGAAGAACAGAACCTGGAACCGGTATAGCTGGCGCTGTAGGTACTATTGTGCCCACGCCGCGATTGGGAATTCCCACAGTATATCTATCTGATGGTCCGGCGGGACTACGAATTCAACCTACTCGTGAAGGTGATAATAACACCTACTACTGTACGGCGTTCCCCATAGCCACGTTATTGGCTTCTTCATGGAACAAGGATTTGGTTCATCAAGTGGGTGATGCCATGGGTAATGAGGCCTTGGAATATGGTATCGATGTGATTTTGGGTCCCGGAGCGAATATGCATCGTCATCCTTTATGTGGGCGAAATTTTGAATACTATTCTGAAGATCCTTTTTTGAGCGGTTATATGGGTGCTGCTATTGTCAATGGTATTGAATCTAATGGAGTGGGAACTTCGGTCAAGCACTATGTGGCCAATAACCAAGAAACGGAAAGAACCTTCAATGATGTACTTATATCGGAACGAGCACTGCGGGAAATCTATTTGAAAGGATTTGAAATTATCGTGGAGAAAGCACAGCCTTGGACCATCATGTCTTCGTACAATAAAGTAAACGGAACCTATGTGGCCGAGAGCGAATATTTATTGACGGATGTGTTGAGAAATGAATGGGATTTTAAAGGTCTTGTGATGTCAGATTGGTTCGGTGGAAGAGATGCCGTGGCCATGATCAGTGCGGGCAATGATTTATTAGAACCTGGCACCAATCGCCAATGGAAGGCCTTGACCGAGGCTGCCGAAAACGGTGAGCTTCCCACTTCGGATATTGACAGGGCTGCCGGACGAATTTTGACCTTGGTCTTTAATTCAAAAAAGATGCAAGGGTATCGTAACAGCAATAATCCTGATTTAAAAGCACATGCTCAGATAACGAGACAGTCTGCAGCTGAAGGAATGGTATTGCTTAAAAATAAAGGTGCACTACCGTTGGCTTCAAATCTGAATGTGGCACTCTTAGGAACGACCTCATACAATTTTATTGCTGGTGGAACTGGTTCTGGTGATGTCAATGAGGCCTACACCGTTTCTTTGCAAGAAGGTCTTTCCAATGCCGGTTACGAAATCAATACCGTGGCAAACGAAGTTTATAAAGCGCATAAAGAAGCGAATTTGGAAGCCTTTAAAAAACCAGAAGGAATGGATGCTATTTTTAATCCGTTCACGCCACCTGAAATGAATTATACTGCTGAGCAATTGGCCGAGATTGTTGCTTCTTCGGATGTTGGAATCTTTACCTTGGGCAGAAATGCTGGCGAAGGTGGCGATCGTGTTGAGACTGATGATTTTTTGTTGTCGGATAAAGAGCAACGGTTAATAAAAAACGCTAGCGTTGCTTTTCATGAAGCGGGCAAAAAATTGATTGTGGTCATGAACATAGGCGGAGTGGTGGAAACGGCTTCTTGGAAATCCAATCCTGATGCGATTTTATTGGCTTGGCAAGGGGGTCAAGAAGGCGGGAACTCCGTTGCTGATATTTTAAGCGGTAAAGTAAACCCTAGCGGTATGTTACCTGTTA
>CAYGUO010000318.1:0-2103 GCA_964353095.1 uncultured Flavobacteriaceae bacterium
CCGTTTGTAGTACCAACGACCGATGGTAAGTACATTGCTGAGCATTTTGGCTTGGCTACAGATGGCAATTCTCAAATAAGTATTGCCCACATGAAAGCCCCACCAGGCTGGAGCGAACCTTTTCAAACCCCTGAATTTGATGAGTTTACCTTTATTGTTTCCGGTAAAAAACAGTTTATCATTGAGGGTGAAAAAGTGATTCTAAAAGCTGGTGAATCTATTAAAATAGCAAAGCATACAAGAGTGCAATACGCCAATCCGTTTGATGCACCTTGTGAATACATCGCCATTTGTACTCCAGCTTTTAGTATGGATTCGGTAAACCGAGAATCGGAATAATATTTATGAAGAAAACCATTACCGCACTTGTTCCCCTATTCTACGGAAAGTACTTGAATACCTTGGTGCTTTTTAATTCGAAAAAAACGGCAAAAATAGCCTACAATATCTTTTCCAAAGTTCGTAAAGGCAAGGTACTTCCTTTCCAAAAAGAGTTTCTTGATGCTGCAAAACTCAGTGTGGAAGAAGTTGAAAACCATACCATTCAAACCTATCATTGGAAAGGTTCTAAACCAAGGGTTTTATTAATGCATGGATGGGAAAGTAATACCTACAGATGGCGCAACTTGATTAAAAAACTTCAAGAAGCCAATTTTGATATTATTGCTTTTGACGCTCCTGCCCATGGGTATTCAAGCGGGCAACACTTGCATGTTCCTTTATATTCCTTGGCCTCCCGTCATGTCATGGACAAGTACCGACCACAATATGTAGTTGCCCATTCTATGGGTGGAATCACTATTTTATACGACCATTTCAAAAAACCGGAATCGTCGGTTGAAAAGATTGTCACTATTGGGGCACCCTCTGAATTTTCACAATCCATTGATTATTACCAAAACTTGGTACGGTTTAACAATACGGTTAGAGCAGCGATGGACAAACGTTTAAAAGAATGGTTCAATTTTTATTTTCATGAATTTTCAAGTGCTAGGTTCGTGGCAACCAATACCAAAAAGGGTTTGCTTTTTCATGATGAAGAAGATGCCCAAGTGCCTTTTTCTGCTTCCAAGAAAGTACATCAACACTGGCAAGGCAGCAAACTGATCACCACCAAAGGCCTAGGGCATTCTATGCACCAAGATGCGGTGAATGAACAAATCATTGCTTTTCTAGCATCGTAATTTTTTCCAAAGCTTTTAATCTTTATTTTTAGTACGACTATAAAAGGGCTAAACGTACCGAGGTGCGTTTAGCGAATTGTTAGGCACAATCTAAAACCAATGAAGTTACCATTACTCTACTTTATGCTTTTAATATTTGGGTGTTGTTCCGGACAGGACTCTGAGATGGACTTGGAACCTTATTTCTCAGAATCTGAAATTGAGGACTTGAACCTGATTGCGGACTTCTTCCAAACGGAATTTTGCGGAACAACAGACAGAACAAAATTTGGTAGTTGCGTAAAAACCGCTATCCCAAAATTAGTTGACTGGGAACAAAAATATCTCGGAAAAAAATCAATTGGGAAAAACAGAAAAAGTTATACTCGAAAATATCAGATTCTACCTTTAGCAAAATATGGACACTAAACAAATCGACATTATTACTCACCGAACCTAAATACGAATATGAAAGTATTGGTTTTAGTTATAACAAAACTTTTGTAGAGTTCGTAAGGTCTTTAGAGGACTCAAATCCCTCTATGAAAGGTTATGCAAATAAATTGGAAGCTGTTGGCGCATTTACTCCGTTGGTGCGTATTATGGAGGACTTATTTCACTCTCCTGAAAATACGGACTTGGATAACCGAGGAGTTCAAATTCTTTTATCCATTCATTTTCTAACAGAAAATGACGCCATGAAAAGAGATGAAAAGGCAATCAGACTTGCGAAGGAAAGAATAAGAAAACTAGAACAACAGAACGAAAAAAAGACTGTGCCTAATAACAATGGTAACCGTGGCACAACTCAAAATCTAGAGAAATAATAAGGTTTTTAAATTTCTATCAAGCCATAAAGCATTGATTTTCAAGTATATTTGTTACTACGATTTAGTAAAAACAACTTGATTTGATAAAATATTTAGTTGTGCAACAGCCA
>CAYGUO010000319.1:0-2078 GCA_964353095.1 uncultured Flavobacteriaceae bacterium
TCCAAAAACAGGCAGAAGGCACCAATTGCGCAAACATTTGTTAGGTCTGGGCAATCCTATATTGGGCGATGCCACCTATGGTCTGGAAAGCTTAATCTTAAAAGGAAAAGGCCTGTACTTGCATGCGCATTCTTTGGTATTTATTCATCCGTTCACTCAAGAAAAACTGGTCATCCAAGACGAACTTCCTGAAAAGTTTAGGCGTATTTTTAGCGACTTATGACCTAATTTTAAAAGTATTTAAACGCTACCACCCAACAACTGGCACATGAACGAGATTAGAAAACAACTTACCTTATTCGTTGATGACCCTAGCGGCGTCATTGAAAAAGTACGGGCGAAGTATAATCCTGTGCAATACGATTTAATTCCTGCCCATATTACCCTTTGCCGAGAAGACGAGTTAACTTCATTGGATAGCATAATCAAAAAACTGAACAGTATAGCCTTAAAAAATCCCATCAAAATCAGTTTGCATAAAGTGGAACGCTTTGCGGAAGGAAAAGGAGTTTTTATACCCGCAACGGCTGCAAACCATGAATTTAGGGAATTAAGAAAGCTAGCGCTAGGGCAAACCGAACTACGAAAAGAGCAGTTACCACACATCACTTTAATGCATCCTAGAAATTCAAGCTGTACCGATGTGATTTTTAAAGAAATCAAAAAGGCTAGCTTCCCCAATGAAGTAAGCTTTTCAAAAATCAGCCTCATTGAACAACGAAATGGCAGAAAATGGAATGTTTTACAAGAGTTCAAATTTGTACTATAGTAGCAGTTGTCACTAGTGACTAGTGGGTTCATTAGAGTAATTTTGAAAACCAGTGTGTAACAATAGAGGATGTTATTCATCTATTAGAAAAACAATTTAAAAATGAGTCGAGCCGTATTCCTTTTTATAGTCATTACCCTTGTTTTTATTGCGGGACTCCAATCGCAAGAAGAAATCTTTAAATTCGACTATCAAGGCGTTACTTTAGATGGGGTTCTGAACAAAACTTCACACGCTACACCTAAGGGAACAGTACTCATAGTGCACGGTTCTGGACGTACCGATGCCGTCGCCAAAAACTACTACCAAGGGATAAGATCAACACTCAACAATGCTGGATACCACACCTTAATGTGGGATAAAATGGGCTGCGGAAAAAGTGAGGGTACTTTTGATTATTACCAAACAATTGAGAGCAGTGCTGATGAAGCTATTGCTGCCATACATACACTTAAAAAACTAGGAATCCGTGGTTCTGAAAGCATCGGCCTGTGGGGCATCAGCCGTGCCGGTTGGGTCAATCCTATAATTATTAGCAAATACAAAGACATCAAATTTTGGATATCAGTTTCGGGCGTCTACGCCCGTGAAAACTTCAACTACCTTCTAAAGGAAAATTTACAATCAGATGGACTACCCAAGGATTCTATAGATCTTTTACTTAACGAATGGGCAGAAGGCAACAGAGTTGTGCACTCTGGAGGTTCTTTTGCTATGGCCCAGGAAGCAACAAAGCATTTAAGAAAAAATAGCTTTATGAAACGCTTCAATAACAACCATGAAATCACAAAATCAGAATACGAGGCTTTTCAAAAAACCTTTATGAAAACAGCTTTTGATTCCGCCACTGGGCAACAAATCAATGTGGACAACTTTGAAGAATTGCTATCGCAAGTTGATTGCCCCGTATTGGCGATTTTTGGAGAAAAAGATAAAAACGTAGACTGGCGAATCACCAAAAGTCTTTACGAAAAAACAATGGGTATCAAAACTGATTTGACCATCAAAACCTTTCCCAATTCCAATCATAACCTTTTTATTTGTGAAACTGGAGGGTTTTTTGAAATGCAAGATAGCGAGCTACCTTATATTCGACCAGAAGGGTATTTAAATGTTATATCGGAATGGGTGAACGAAATTGACTAATTATATTGTTGGTAGCTATGGCGATATTATCGTGTTCCAAAAGGTTCTCGATAAAACGCCTCTTTCAGGCCGCCACTCGAACTGACAATACTGGTAAACTGAAATAAAATATGATGTCACTTCGTGTGAATTTTGTGACCTTTTTCGGGAACAAAATTTGTAT
>CAYGUO010000320.1:0-2051 GCA_964353095.1 uncultured Flavobacteriaceae bacterium
AAGGTAATTTCGTATGCATAAGAATTATGCTTCGTGTTTCAATGCAGTGTAATCTATGTTGGGTTATGTGCAGTGTATGACTATGCTCAAAATGGGGTAGAACTCAAGAAGAATATAAGGGAATATTGGTGGCAGGCCATGGTGCAGCTCAATGATAATATTGTAGGCTTGGATGCTGCCATATTTATGCACCCGACCATTTGGAAAGCCTCTGGTCATGTCGATGCTTTTAATGATCCTTTAATTGATAATAAAGATTCCAAAAAACGTTACCGTGCTGATGTTTTGGTAGAAGATTATGTTGCCAAGATTGAAGCTAAAATTGATAAAGAAGTCACCAAAGCTGCTAAACGTTTTGGGGATAGCTTTGATAAAGAACAATTTTTAGCAACCAATGGTCGCGTAGTGGATTACCAAACCAAGGCGGACGGAATTCTCAAACGTTTGGGAAAATCATTGGAAAATGAAGATTTGGCCGATGTAAAAGCCCTCATTGAAGTACTGGAGATTGCTTGCCCATTATCTGGATCGAGAAACTGGACGGACGTTAAGCAATTTAATTTAATGTTTGGCACCAAATTGGGTGCTTCCGCAGATTCGGCGATGGATTTATACCTGAGGCCAGAAACAGCCCAAGGCATATTTGTCAACTTTTTAAACGTTCAAAAGTCGGGGAGAATGAAAATTCCCTTCGGAATTGCCCAAACTGGAAAAGCCTTTCGTAATGAAATCGTGGCGCGTCAGTTTATATTCCGCATGCGCGAATTTGAACAGATGGAAATGCAATACTTCATCAAGCCAGGTACTCAAAAGGAATGGTACGATACCTGGAAAGAAAAGCGAATGAACTGGCATTTATCCTTAGGGATGGGGGCAGACAACTATCGTTTTCATGACCATGAAAAATTGGCGCATTATGCAGACGCTGCCACTGATATTGAGTTTAAGTTCCCTTTCGGATTTAAAGAATTGGAAGGCATCCATTCCCGAACCGATTTTGATTTAAGTCAGCATGAAAAACACTCGGGTAAAAAACTACAGTATTTTGACCCTGAGGAAAACAAAAGTTATGTGCCTTACGTCTTAGAAACCTCTATAGGTTTAGACCGTATGTTTTTGGCGGTGTTCAGTAATTCTTTAAAAGAAGAAGAACTAGATAATAACACCACACGAACTGTGCTAAAATTGCCTGCGGTACTAGCACCGAACAAAGCAGCGATTTTACCTTTGTTAAAACGTGATGGCCTCCCTGAGGTGGCTAAGAAAATAGTGGATGATTTAAAGTGGGATTTTAACGTCACCTATGACGAAAAAGATGCGGTAGGCCGTCGTTACCGAAGGCAAGATGCCAATGGCACCCCTTTTTGTATAACGGTAGACCATCAAACTTTAGAAGACCAAACGGTTACTATTCGCCACCGTGATACCATGGAACAACAACGTGTCGCGATTACTGAGGTAAAAGGGATTATCGCCAAAGAGGTTGATATGCGGGAGTGGTTGAAGCGGATTTGACATCTTTATATATGGCTTGTAGCGTGCAAATTAGAAAATTTGGCAGACTAGCAAATATACCTTAACCTCGGTTAAGCAACTAACTAGCTATGAGCTATATACGTTGTCAGCGGTTGGTTGTTTTCCTTTTCTAATTTTCATTTTTAAAAGTATAAGTGAAGTGTATTGCATTCATTTCGCTACTGAACCTTGTTTTTTTGTAAAAGTTTACAGCATCAATATCATCACTTTCTGCTTCTACATAGGCATCTTCAAATCCATTGTTCTTGCAGTATTTACAAACTTCTGCTATCAAAGACTTGCCCAATCCTTTACCTTGAAAATCAGGACTTACTGCAACATCATAGATATAAGCGACTGGTTTTGTGCCAAAGTATCTCTGTAAAATATAAATTGTCAAGCCACCAACAATCTTGTCGGTTTGCTTTATGACAAACACCATAAAGTTGGGATTAGAGAGTAATTCGCCTAATTGGTTGTTTTTCGATATTTGTTCTTCATTTTCAAATACATCTTTAAAAATTTTGACCAAATTC
>CAYGUO010000321.1:0-2001 GCA_964353095.1 uncultured Flavobacteriaceae bacterium
TATACTTGCCCTGTGGGCTTTCCACTCTTGCAATGTTACGTTCGCTAATCAGGTTTTCTAAATAGCCTACCAAACAAAGCTTAAAGAACACCACAGGATCAATACTTTTTTGACCACTATCGCCATAATACCTTTTGGTCAACTTATAGAGATAATCTAAATCTAATACTCCTTTTAACCGCCTATAAAAATTATTACTAGGGACTCGTTCGCTAAGTTGAAAGTTATTGAAAAGCTTCTCCTGATAATCCTTTTTTCCCTGCATACTCTAAGTTAAGAAGAATCGCTATTTTTAACAAGCAAGTTGTGCAACAGGCACAATACCTAAACGTAATGCGGACTTTAGGGCAAAACCGAAAGGTCTGTGTATACCTGCCTGCAATAAGGGGAAGCCTACAGAAACGCTCGTTTTTTCAATCAAATTCTAAATAACAATAATGGTGAATTAGTTAATAGTTTGCTTGCCTTTGATGATTTGGAGTTTAACTTACAAATTATAAATGATTTAATTTCTGGAACAAGAATAAGACCTTCAAGCGATATGATGGAACCTTCAACTTTTCAAGCTATATCGATTGAATATAGAAACTTTGAAAATATCTTACTTATTATAAATCCCAACTTAGAAACTGACCAAATTTATCTAGCAAGAAATTTAGGTTTGGTTGCATTTAATAGAAATGATACTCTTTGGTTGGGGAATTAAAACATAGTCTGGCACTAACAATATTTGTGCGTTAACGGAAATGGTAATGAGGAATAAAACGAATAAATCTCGTATGGTTTAATTGGTATGTATTGCTGATTTTAATAATTCTTTTAAATTCTCTTCATCCAAAACCTGACGGCCTTTAATAACATAAGCCAGATTTTGCGTTTGGGTAATATCTTCTAACGGATTGGCGTTCAACAAAACTAAATCAGCTATTTTACCTGTGCTAAGCGAACCATAATCCGCATTTTGTTTTAGAAATAAGGCTCCTTGATAAGCAGAATTTTGTAATGCTTTTAAAGGGGGAATCCCAATACTTACCATGGCTTCCAACTCTTTGTGTAAAGAGACTCCTGGGTAGGTATAGGAGTTAAAAGCACCGCTATCTGAACCTGCTAAAAGGGCTACTCCTGCATCGGACATGGTTTTTGCCAATTGCCCAAAAAACGTATCCAATTCCTTACGGTTCTGAATGGTTTCAGCAGTAGCATTCTTAACGCTATTGATACGTCCT
Source organism: uncultured Flavobacteriaceae bacterium (assembly GCA_964353095.1). GTDB lineage: Bacteria > Bacteroidota > Bacteroidia > Flavobacteriales > Flavobacteriaceae > Croceitalea. The sequence goes on from CAYGUO010000321.1 coordinate 1,227, forward strand.
TCATAGGTTTTTATGATGCCGGCACCCATATACTTCAGGTACTCGTCTTGCGTATGGTCAACCTCATCCAAATAGCTCAAAATCTTGCCAATATGCAGGGTAGGGATGGAAACTACTTGGTTTTTCTTCATTTTTGCAAATGTAGCAGCAGCTACAGAATCGTTGTAAGAGGTTTGCAGTGCAGGCATGGCATCCCAGAAACCAATTTCTTTATTTTGCAATTGTTGGGTAATGACGGCTTCTTCACTAGAACAACCTTTCATAATATAATAAAGGTGTTCTATCCCATCAATTCCTGCATCTAGGGCATCATTCAATGTAACTGTAAAAGGCATATGCCCTGAACTGATCATACTTCGTTTTTCCGCTTCTTTAATCGTATTCAAATAGGCCTCACCGCTAATACGACTGTCATAGAGTTTCACATAATCAGTAGGAATGCTTTCAAGGGAATCTAATGCTTTGGTGATATCACCTTCACTTTCTACAGGTAATGACCCAGCCCAAGTTGAATTAGGGCCATCTATTTTTGGGCCTGAAGTGAAGATGGTTGGACCTAATAGTTCTTCTTTTTCAATAGCTTCTTTCCATTGCATTACCTGTGTGGTCAAATCACCACCTGCATCACGCACTGTTGTAATGCCATTCGCTATAAAAAGCTTTAGTAGATTTTTGTTTGCTGGAATTAAGGAATCACCACCTCTAAAATGCACATGATTGTCCCAAAAACCCGGTAAAGCAAATTTTCCGGTACCGTCAATTTGATTTTTGGCAG
>CAYGUO010000322.1:0-1984 GCA_964353095.1 uncultured Flavobacteriaceae bacterium
AAAGTGCCATAACGGAAAGCCATTTGCATAAAAATGATTGGCCCATACATCTTGCCAAAAGTATTGCCCCATCGTTGTTTGCGACGTCTACCTTAATAGAATAGCCCCATTGGTTCCATCAGAAACCAACAGGGCTATTTTACAAAACACTTAAATCTATTTTACAACCAACGTATTGTCGGTGCTTGTCGGATTCATTGGGCAAAAGTATATATACTCACCCTTACTCAATTTAGTAGGTTTTGAAGACTGTGTACTATTTGTGCCAACAGGAGCGGTTACATAAGCCGTTTGTATATGGTTCTCTGGCTTACTAAGGTCTTCCCCTTTTTTAACCAAAACAAAGCCAACGTTGTGATCAACACCGTTATTTGCAATCTCAAAAACATAAGTTCCTTCAGAAACAGTTATGGTTTTTTGGGTAAACTCACCCGGTGTTTGTTCTAGATTAATGATTTCAAATTGCTTCTTCATCATTTGATCTTTTTTCATCGCATCTTGAGCATTTACAGAGAATGCAGTGGTCAACGCTATTGCTAATACTAAAATTACTTTTTTCATGATTTTAATTTTTAATTGTTGTTATATGATTTTTTAAACTATAGCGGATTCTAAAGGTTTTGCTACGGGAAAATCAACTGGAATATCCGTGGTACTATGCAAGTAGTTAGAGATGGTTTTGTCACCAACCAAAACAATGGTGTCCACTAAATTTTCTTTGGTCCATCCGGCAGCAAAAAAGTTAGCTAAAACTGCATCATCGGTTGCTCCACGATTCTCGGTAATATTCTTTGCTAAACTTGCTAGCGCATTGATTTTTTCGTCAAAAGAAGCTTTGCCCGCTCTCAGTTCCAATATTTGCTCGTTTGTAAAACCATTCATTTTTCCAATTGCGGTATGTGCGGATAAACAATATAAACAGTTGTTCACTTGGCTAACCGCAAGGTTTACCGCCTCTTTTTGTTTAGCATTTAGTGAGGTTTTTGAGTTTGCAAAATTTAAATAATTACCCAACGCGTTTTCTGAATGGGCATAGGTGGCATATAAGTTGGGTACAAAACCAACAGCCTTTTCAAGGTTGTCAAAAATAACCTGGTTATTTTGACTTACTTCACTTCTCTTAGGGACATTAAATGTGCTCATAATTCTATCTTAAGTTTGATTTTTAATTTGCTATAAAGGGTTTTTCGGCATCACAATAGAAATCGTGATGGTGCTTTTGCTCACAGTGCTGTTTGGTTAATGCGCGCACTTTAATAGGATTCTTACTTGTCCTAAATATTTCAATTAGATTAAAAATTGATTTTTCTGCTATGTTCATCGGTATTGATTTTTAATTACACAGCAAAAATGCAACGATAAGGCAGGTAGGTGTTAGTCGAGACTTCCCGACCACTTGAAGAAATTTCCCTTAGGCCTGAGTATGGGGGCTTTCTCGATACTCAGAAGGGGTTTTTTGTGTTATTTTTTTGAAAAATCGGCTAAAATGTGCTGGATCATTGAACCCAAGTTCATAGGCTATTTCTTGATTCTGCTTATCAGTGAATTGAATAAGCCGTTTTGCTTCCAATCCCAACCTATCCAAGATAATCTGTTGTGGAGATTTTTGATTGTAAATAGCAAATAGATTTGACAAGGTTTTTGGTGATTTAAAAAGGAGCTCAGCATAATCAGAAACTTTTCTTTTATCCTTGTAGTGGATATCTACCAAATAATTAAACTTTCGAATCACCTCAATTTGATCATTATTAAGTTCTTTCAATATTAATTGTTCTTTTGCCAACCGCGTACTTATAATGATCAATCGTTTTAAAAGCATTTGAAGCATATCGCCTTGTATTTTATCAGGGGTGGAAAACTCCTCAATAAAAACATCGTATAATACGTCAAACTTCTTATTTTGATCTTCAGGAATTGTAATGAGGGGGATATCTTGTGTTCCAAAAAACAATATGCCGTTGCATGAAACTTCATTATCATGATC
>CAYGUO010000323.1:0-1917 GCA_964353095.1 uncultured Flavobacteriaceae bacterium
TTATAGATTAGTTGCTTTTAAAGATATGTCAAATGACGACGTATTTATTACAAAATCAACTGCTGAAGCCAAAGAAACCATTACAGTTGATGGCGAAGAATACCCATTGATTAAATTGGAAATTTCTAGAACATCACATCCATTTTATACTGGGAAAACAAAACTTATTGATACCGCTGGAAGAATTGACAAGTTCAAGAACAAATACAAGAAGTTCAGTAAAGAGACCAAAACAGAAGAAAAGGAAGATTAGGTTCTTTTAAAAATATAAGTACAACGCCTTCGTTTTATAACGGAGGCGTTTTTTATTTTTACAACATATTGAAATAGAATAGCATGAATTATATCCTTTCTGACGGAGCATACCGTCAGCATCTGTTACCTTTCACCTTTACAAGGCCCGTTGCCGATATTCGTATTGGTATCCTCACCATTAGAGAGAAATGGGAGAAAAGGTTGGGTTGCACTGCCAGTTCTTTAACGGAGGCCTATTTGTCCAAAAAATTTCCGTTAAAGACGGAAGATGCTAATGTGGTCATCATAGCTTCTTTTCTTCCTACGGATAAACTAATTGAAGCGATAAAGAACTTAAAGATAGGGGAAGCTATTCGCTATCAAGATGAAATCATAGCTTTTGCAGCAGCAAACCCTGCGGAAAAGCCAAATGATGCTGATTTCAACACCACGGAGTGGGATGAGGAATTGATCACAGTAAAAATTACTTGGGATATTTTCTCAAAGAATCACGAAGCACTTCAAGCGGATTTTGATTTTATCACCAAAAACAGAAAAAGTGCGCCCATTTCAGAAACGAACCGTGTCATTGCCCCAGAAAATATCTTTTTAGAAGAAGGTGCACAAGTAGAATATAGTATTCTTAACGCAACGGAAGGCCCTATTTATCTAGGTAAGGACTCTTTGGTGATGGAAGGGAATATGATTAGAGGTGCCTTAGCGCTTTGTGAGAAAGCAGTAATTAAAATGGGGGCCAAAATCTATGGGGCAACCACCATAGGGCCGCATGGAAAGGTTTGCGGAGAAATTAATAATTCCGTCATTTTTGGGTATTCCAGTAAAGGTCATGATGGCTATTTAGGCAATGCGGTCTTGGGCGAATGGTGCAATATTGGTGCGGATTCCAACAACTCTAACCTTAAGAACAACTACGCCAAAGTGAGAATCTGGAACTACGCTACGGAATCATTTGACCAAACGGGATTACAATTTTGTGGCCTGATGATGGGCGACCATAGCAAAACCGCCATCAATACTATGTTCAATACCGGCACTGTGATAGGGGTTAACGTGAATGTGTACACCCCTGGTTTTCCAAGAAATTTTATACCAAGTTTTAGTTGGGGCGGAGCTTCAGGGTTTAGCACTTATATGCCAAAAAAGGCCTTTGAAGCTGCTAAGGTAATGATGGCCAGAAGGGGTGTGGAATTTGATGATACGGAAGCTGACATATTGAACCACGTCTTTGAACTGACAAAAACTTGGCGAAAATATTAGGGCTTCGTTATCGGCTATGTATAAGAAAAGTAGGGCGGCAGTGAGGGATACTTTTCGGATAGACGAAGGATAATAAAAAAGCGCAAACCAAATGGCTTGCGCTAGTACTGCTATTTTTTAGCGTTGTTGGCACAGTTTTTATGCCCTTATGGTAATTCCGTTTAGTTTTTAAAGACAGAATAAATTCGTATTTCAGGATTGCTTTCCAAAAATGGCTTTAATTCTCTAACCACATCATTTTCAAAAAGTTTTGTAGTTAAATAAGCTTTAGCCTCTTCTTCAGATTCAAATCCGTGAAGTACTTGCACATCTTCAGTTCTAATTAAAAGTTCTTTAGAAGTCGCTCCATTTATTTGTTTTAAAAATGGCTGCTTATACTTTAAATAAACTCCTGCTGCACTTCCT
>CAYGUO010000324.1:0-1915 GCA_964353095.1 uncultured Flavobacteriaceae bacterium
GTTTTTATAAAGGCGTAACATGTACATTTCATCGAACGGGTCGCGGCTATCGTTTATTTTCGCCTGAAATTTTTCTTCTGAAACATTGTTTAAAGCTAATATGAAAACAATAATCAATGCAATCCCTATTAAGACCTTTTTGAGCACCTATTTCGAATTTAAAAGTTTATACGCCAACTGCTCTTGGTTGTAGCTATCGATGGATACCAAGAGTGCTTTGAATTTTAGCATGAGCTCCATAGCGTCAACCCGTACTTTATAATCATCTGCATCAGGGCTTTGCAAAAAGCTTGTGAACACCGTTTTTAGCGTTTCTTTTTGGTTACCGGCATCATCTAACTGCAACAGCTCCAATGCCCATGCGCTCAATTCTTTTAAGAACCTTTCGCTGTCATTTAATGAAGTGTCAGCTGCATCTACCAGCTTTATCAACGCATCTTCATCTATTTTACCCTCATCGTGCAATGTGGTGGCCACTTCAAGCACCCGTGCCAAGTTGTGCAACTTATTACCCATTTTTTAAAATTTTAGCCCTTATTTTTTTGATTTGATTTTTTGCCCGTTTTCGCAATAACCACTTGATACCATGAAAGCCCAAGGTGCAAAGTATAGTAGTACCCACTACATAGTAATTGAGGTAGGTATTGTCAATAATCAGGAAGTCCCTAAAGATAAAATGCAACTGCAGCATGTAGCAATACAATGGCACAAAATGCATGAAGGTTTTGCGATGGATGAAGGTACCCAACGCCCATATTATAGGTGAAAAGGTTTGGGAGAGGTACCAGACAAAGGTTTCAAAGTCCATCCCTATTTCAGCCCATTTATCAGGTATGGCAAATTCAATGGCCAGAAAAGACATAACCTTATCTGAATACAAAATGAATCCGGATAAGGCTATGAGGACATTGGCCAAAACAATGGCAAAATATGAGGTATTAGCTACCTCCGTTTCCGCCCGATCCAGGTCGTTTGATTTTGGTGCCATCAACGGCTTGGATTTGGTTGTCAATATTTGCCAAAGATTCTTCTTCACTTACATTTGATTTTTCACATGAAACTGCGAACAACACTAGTGCAATCACTACTAAAAACTTTTTCATTTTAAAATAATTTATGGGTTTATATTGCCCATGAAATTATCTTAAAAAAGTGTTTTAATCATTGCAGCCAATCATGATTTATACAGGAATTATGCACCGTGCAAACCACAATTATTTAATGGGGGAAGGGGAAATTATAAATAAATATTCAAATCTGCATTATAGGAAAACCCCAAATATTTGGGGTTTTCATGCAAGGTCGTTCATTTTATTCTTGACGTCTTCCGTAAAACCAAAGCTGATGCGCCTTACCATATTGTTGGCGTGGCCCCATAGAATACGGTTATGAATGGCGTAATTCTTCTTTTTTATGACCCCATTAACAGTTCGTCGGCGTTTCATGTCGATAAACCGATGTTTGGCCAAGTGTTCGTAGCTCAATACGGTATCTGAAACGTTTATTTTTCGATTACGATACAACTCTGAAGAACGAAAGCCGGCACCACTCATTTTTTTGGTCTGCTCTTTGCGGATGTCTTGCCCTTCTTCTTGCAGTACCTGGCGGATGTACCTATTTTCTAACAATAAGTTGTCTTGGCTTTGTTTGCGGCGGTCTAGGCGGTTCATAAATCAGGATTTCTTGGCCATTTGCCGCCAGTTCTTTTTAGCTTTTCTGCATCTTTAGTAGCCATTTTTACGGCTTCATTTAAACGAGTCAAGCCCTTAGCCGTTTCTTCAGCCGTTAACTTAGGTACTTTAAATTCAGCGCCATTTCTAAATACAATTTTATCCATTTCACTTAAAAGTTAACCTATCTCATTTAAAAAGCACTTCAAGCATGGTTGCGAGTTTCGTTTGTTGCCGCTCTGGAT
>CAYGUO010000325.1:0-1914 GCA_964353095.1 uncultured Flavobacteriaceae bacterium
AACCGCTGGTTATGTTCCTGCTTTTTTGGCCACGATGTATCTTTTTGAATATGCTGAAGAACACGGTCTTAAGGGACAAAAAGCTGAAAGGCGCTATTTTGAAACGGACACTATACATGTGAAAAATCTCATTACGTTCAACCAGATTTCCGATATCGTCGGAATTTCAGTTGAAGAGCTTCAGCACTTAAACCCGGCTTACAAACTAGATATTATTCCCAAACCAAAAGATGAAAAGTATGCCCTGCGATTGCCATTAAAATATGTGGGAACCTTTGTAAATAATGAAGAAGAGATTTACGCGTATGCGAAAAAGCAATTGGATTCTTTGGAAAAACCGTTAGTTGATGCTATTGTTAGTAATGATAGAATTCGATATAAAGTAAAGAGCGGAGATTTTTTAGGAAAAATTGCAGAACGTTATGGGGTTGGAGTAAGTCAAATCAAAGGCTGGAACGGGCTTAGAAGTAACAATTTGAGAATAGGACAACGCTTGATTATATATCCAAGAAAAACTGTTACTTCGGTTGTTGCAGCAAAAACAGTCAGCAAACCAAGCACCCCACTGCCAAAAGACCCTGCTAAGGTTCATGTAGTTCAGTCGGGCGATTCGCTCTGGACAATTTCAAGAAAATATCCAGGAATTACCATTGAGAATTTACGTAAATGGAACGGAATCAGCGGGAATAATTTAAAGCCTGGCACTAAGTTACGTTTGTGTAATTGCACTTCTTAACAGCTAATGGGCTTTTCTTCTGATAAGATGCTCCTAGGTTTTGAAAAAGCACCTTATACTCACCAGAAACATCATTACACTCATTTAAAGCATTTGGTTTCTAGAAAATGATTATTTTAGAATCGTTATGCGAAAATCAGGATTAGTAGTTTTAGTAGCTTTTTTAGCTTTGTTTTCTTGTAAGGAAAATTCAAAAAAGGAAAAATTTAGGCCTCCTTCTACTGGAGCCGTAAACTCCGTGATGATTGTCATGGAAAATGAGCTATGGCAAGGAGCCGTTGGCGATAAAGTGCGTGAGCTTTTTGCGGCAAGTGTTTTGGCCGTACCCCAAACAGAGCCTATTTTTTCATTGACCCAGATACCTAAGCAGGTTTTCACTGGCGGGGTTACCAATTCACGTTCCGTATTATATGTAGAGCTTGATTCGCTCTCCCTTTCGCATATCAAAACAGATGTGTACGCTTCGCCCCAAAAGGTGGCTGTTGTAAAGGGCACGAATTATGAAGAATTAATTGCCAATCTGAATAATCTGGCCCCTAATGCCATTGAAGTATTTAGAAATAATGAAATTAACGAGGCACAAAGGCGATTTAAGAGGTCTTTAAACAAAGAACCGGACCTTAAGGAAGAGTTTGGTATTACGCTAGAAATACCCACCGCATATAGGGTAGGAAAGCACGAGGCTAATTTTGTTTGGATTGACAGGCAAATACCCAAAGGGAATATGAATATTGTAGCTTATGCCATGCCATGGAACAGCTTTTCAACAGATTCTACCTTTATAAAAGAAATCATTAGAATGCGAGATTCCATCGGTAAAAAATATATTCCTGGACCAGATGTAAAAACTGGCAGCACTCACATGATAACCGAAAGGGCTTTCGCACCTTATGTCTTTCCAGCAGAAATCGATGAAAAAAAAGCGGTTGAGGTTAGGGGGATATGGGAGATGAATGGTTATCCAATGGCAGGGCCATTTTTATCATACATTATCAATGACGAGGCTAATCAAAGAAAGCTAATTTTAGAAGGTTTTATTTTTGCTCCCTCTGCCAATAAAAGGGACGATCTTTTAGAGTTGGAGGCTATTATGAAAACCGTTCAGTTTATGGAATAGTTGAAGCATATATAAAACAAAAAAGCTCCATGACAATTCATGGAGCTTTTTTGTTTTAATT
>CAYGUO010000326.1:0-1819 GCA_964353095.1 uncultured Flavobacteriaceae bacterium
AAATGCCCAGTATGACCAAAATTGTATACAACCAAGTACTCAAAAAATTGTCTTTGGTTCAAAATACAAAAAAGAAGGGAATAGTAGTCATAAAAAAGCTGTCTTAAAAACCACATTTTAAATATTCCTGTCTTATTGAACGCAATCGAAATACTTAAAAATAAAAGCTTTTAAATTCTCGACTGCGCTCATAATGACAGTTAGTGTAGTTTTTTTTGACAGCCTCTCCTATCAAATAATTAGAAACAATTATTTAGAATCCTGCTTTCGTATATTTTGGAAGGCTTCTATCTTCAGTTTTATTTTTGCTCCATCTTCCATGGTAAATACCTTTGAGGTGTTATTTGCCGCATCTTCCTTAATTATAGTAGTATTGTTTAAGATGGTCACATTGGTGCCTTCATCCAAGGCGAGCATGAAGTTCTTTCCGGTTGATACCAAGGTAAAATCTCCTTCTTCTTCCGTTAGATAACTGAATTGTACAAACTCGTCATACGACCTGTCCTTGTCGTTATCTATCCATACTTTTTTTACCACGACTTTTGGCGGAAACACGCGGTCTCCATTTACCTTGCCTTTACCGTATGAGTCGGTCATTACCGCTTGTCTGATAACTGTATTTATCTTTACGCTATTCTCATAAGTTTTACCATCCATTACAAAGGAATAGGTTTTCTCTTTTGTTTCATTTTTAAGCTCGCTGTTTTGAGCTGTCTGTGCATTTGCAATCAGAAAACTTAATGTTACTACTAGTGTGCTTATTGTTTTTATATACTTCATGTTATGTTTTAAAATTTTAAAATTCTTTTTGATGTGTAGTGAGTTATTTATTAGGATGCCTCGGTATATTGCAATTTCTCTTCATTTCTTTTGCTCCAAGCATTTAACATCCAACTACTTTTCTCCAGCGCTCTAATGTAAGCACCAACCAAATCAATGGAACCTTCATCATTAATTTCTGTTGCCCTATTGATTACTTTGCTCATTTGCTTCAATAAGATGCTATGAGCGAACAATAGCTCGTCCACCATTTTCTTATCATTCAAATTGATGGTGCTTTCATTGATGGATGATTTTTCTAAGTAATCACTGTAATTGCTCATAGGATGGTATCTTAAGGTTAAGATGCGCTCCGCGATTTCATCAATTTTCACTCTTGCATCAACATACATCGTTTCAAATTTTTCATGCAAATCAAAAAAGTTCTCCCCAGTAATATTCCAATGGAAGTTTCTTAGTTTTTGATAGTACAACTGATAATCTGCTAAGAGAATGTTCAATTCGTTTACTACAGGTTCTAGTTTCTTTTCGTCTAAATTCAAATAATTCATTTCTAGATTTTTTTAACGTCCAATACAGTATTGGACAGGATTCATAAATAATAGTAATGCTGGTAGTGAAGTAAAATTTGACCTTATCTCTGAAGGATAACCACTTTTGGCGAGTGCCATGTTTACCAGAACAGTAAACCAACACCTTTAATATAACAGTGAGCGCGAATTTGTCAAGCGATTTAACAGGGTTTAACCCTTAGTCGACCTAATTAACATAATAAAACGTTAAAGCCAGTCTTTTTTCTTAAAGTAAATTAACAAAGCAATGAAAATAAGTACGAAGAACCCCCACAGATAGTAATATCCATTTTCACTCTGTAACTCAGGCATATTCTTAAAATTCATTCCATAAACGCCGGCAATAAAGGTTAAGGGAATAAATATGGAGGCGATGACCGTCAATACCTTCATCACCTCATTCATTTTATTGCTCATATTGTTCATGTGCATTTCCATTAAACTGGTAGCCAATTCGCGGTACAACG
>CAYGUO010000327.1:0-1809 GCA_964353095.1 uncultured Flavobacteriaceae bacterium
ATCATTCCCCCACCGGTTGAAATGGCGGTAATCTTTCGGGTTTCTTTATCGTTTTTAAGGGTAATTTGATAGGTATTCGGATGGGTGGCCCCAATGGGATGGATATCAATGTTAATTTTGATGCCTGCTTCTTCAATGGCTTGCAAATAATTGGGAAGGCGTTCTTCATCTGCATCCCACCCCATAAAACCCCCAAATAAACCCATGTCTGAACCCTGACCTTTGTGCGTGGTAGCCAAAGAACCGTTGGGGTCGAATTCGATATGGACTTCTTTAATAGCACCATCCATTAAATCAAGACACATGCGACCAATACGTAAAGAAGCTGCGCAATGAGAACTGGAAGGCCCCCGCATTACAGGACCGATGACATCATTAAATATACTTGGGTATCTTTTCATCTTTCTGGTCGCATTTAGGGTTTGTAAATCAAGCTGTTATAAAGATAAAAGAATTTCTTCATTTGCTTATAAAGCAGAAATTATAAAGACATGATGTCTCGTCTTATTTAAAATACCGTTGGATTGGGCTATTTATCGTTTTCCAGAAGATGAATTTTGTTTTGAAGCTTTTCATTGGCGACTTCAACGACTTGAACCCTGGTTTCGATTTCTTCGATTTTAAGTGCCATCTTTTGAATTTCAGCCTCGAGCTTCTGAATTCTAGCTTCTTTACTGGGATTTAGGTTACAAGACGTTAAAAAGCCTACCGTAAAAAGAATCAGGATTATTTTTTTCATTTCACTATATTTTAGTTCGGTCAATTCAATTATTTTTTGTCGAATAGGACTTAATTATTTGAGCAACTATATCAATAAGTGTCTAATAGAGACTAAAAATCACATCCTTTTATGAAATACCATAAAAAAATACGTATTTAAAAAGCTTGCATGCTTGAACATCAATTATTTAATCGAATTTGGAATCCATAAAAAAACCGCTACGGGGGAGCAGCGGTTTTAAAATATATATTATGATTTTCTTTACTATGGCATTACCACCGTATCGATAGCATGTATTACGCCATTAGAAGCAGCTACATCTGGTATTACCACTGTCGCTGTACCACCTTTGGCATCAGTTAAAATAACATTACCATCATTTAAGCTAAGGGCTATAGTACCACCTTGTACCGTAGTTACCGTAAACGTACCGTTATTGCTATTGATAGCTTCGATAACCGCTGCAGCTTCAAATGTACCGGATACTACATGGTAGGTTAAAATACCTGTTAAGGCATCTTTGCTTTCTGGTGTCAATAACGACTCAACAGTACCAGCTGGTAATTTTGCGAAGGCATCGTTAGTAGGAGCGAAAACCGTAAATGGTCCATCACCGCTCAAGGTGCCAGCCAAATCTGCAGCAACCACCGCAGCGACCAAAGTGCTGAACGCATCATTACCAGATGCAACCTCTACAATGTTTGGGGTGGTAATCTCTTCAACGGCCTCAGCAACTACCTCAGTAGCTTCTTCCATTACTTCTTCAGTTTTAGATTCCTTCTTTTCTCCACAAGCAGCTAAAAAAACCAATGCTAATGTTGCAATACTTAAATTCTTTACAATTTTCATAATAATTCGATTTGTTTTTAGTGGTGTGAATGTACAACAAATGAATTTTTGTTTAATATCTTTAACAAAATCTTAAACAAATAGTATACGATTCCAATAGTACTAAACTTCTAATCAGCTTTTCTTAAGCTAAACTTTAAAATACCATGTCCGACCATTTAAATCCTTTTCGACCCGGTTCTTTTTTCGCTATAATGTTAGCATAGATCATGGATCTCAGCAAAAACATGGAAAAAAAA
>CAYGUO010000328.1:0-1807 GCA_964353095.1 uncultured Flavobacteriaceae bacterium
TCCTAATAGAATCACCAACAACAACTTCAAATTGTAACATTAGGGTGGCATCTACCAAAGCGCCATTACGTTCTTGATAGTTTGTACCTGCTTGGACAGGTATTGTCTCTAAATCTCCATAAAATGGATATTCGCCTTGAACCCCACGTACGCCAACAAGTTTGGTATCACCACCTTTTGGAAAAACCGCCATGGATGGAAAGCTGACTGCCTTCCCGTCAGCTCCGCCTAAAGAATCGATAATACTTTGTACTCGATCTGTAGGGGGTTGATTGCTATCAATTAAAAAGTCGGCACCCATGAGTGCTTTGGACTGTAATGCAATATTCTCTTTTAAATTGGCACTGAATGATTGTATGGAAACTACGGCGGCAATTCCTAAGATAATGGAAGCCATAAATAACAATAAGCGTTTACCGCTTGCTCGGCTGTCACGCCATGCCATCTTTAACAACCAACTAAAACCTGCTTTTGAACTATTGGAGGTACTACTCACGATTTTACCAGGGTTTCGTTAGCTACTATTTTTCCGCCCTTCAGTTTTAAAATACGCTGGGTTTTTTGGGCCAACTCTAAATCATGGGTCACAATAACTAAAGTAGTACCAGCCTCTTTGTTTAAATCAAATAACAGTTTTACCACCTTTTCACCCGTTTCTTCGTCTAAGTTACCCGTAGGCTCATCAGCAAATAAGATAGATGGACGACTTGAAAAAGCCCTTGCCAAAGCGACACGTTGCTGTTCACCCCCGGATAACTGCGTAGGGTAATGATGAAAACGATCTTGAAGCCCTACTTTATCCAACAACTCCATCCCAGCTTTTGAGGCATTTTTTACTCCTTGAAGTTCTAAAGGAACGATGACATTTTCCAGAGCCGTAAGTGTTGGTAGCAGCTGAAAATTTTGAAAAATAAAACCTACTTCTTTATTTCGAAGCAATGCGCGTTCGTCCTCATCCAAAACAGACAAATTGGCACCGCAAAGTTCTACAAACCCTGAATCTGCTCTGTCAAGTCCAGCACAAAGCCCTAACAAGGTTGTTTTACCACTTCCTGAGGGGCCTACAATGGCGAAGGTTTCCCCTTGGTTTATGTGAAATGAAATATCATCTAAAACAGTTAATTTTTTAGTGCCGCTGGTGTAAGTTTTCCCAAGCTGGCTAACGTTTAATATCTTTGACATATGCTCTACTATGCGCTCATTTGGTTTAAAATGAAAAATAGGCAATAGAATCCATTTTTTACACTATTTCACTATGCAGAACGTCTTAAAGTTTCGTTATTTTTTTATTTTGCTTTTCTTGTATTCCTGTGCAGAGACTCCCAAAAACAGTGCGACATCTGAAGTTTCTGAGGCGGAAGATACTGAGGCAAACCTAGTTGCAGAAGATACCAATAAGGTAATTTTGTTTTTTGGTGATAGCTTGACCGCTGGCTACGGTTTAGAATTGGAAGAAGCCTTTCCTGCGCTTATTCAATCTCGCTTAGATTCTCTAAACTTTGATTATACCACCATAAATTCAGGTATTAGCGGTGAAACAACGACCGGTGGCTTAAACCGTTTGAATTGGACACTCAATCAAGAAGTAGCCGTTTTTGTTTTAGAATTGGGCGCCAATGATGGCTTAAGGGGAATTCCACTGGATCAAACACGTGTAAATTTACAGGGCATCATTGATTTGGTCAAAAAGAAAAATACCAACACAAAAATCATATTGGCAGGAATGCAAATTCCACCTAATATGGGGCCTGAATATACCAAGGAGTTTCGTAAAATATTTCCAGATTTAGCTGCTAAAAATAGCATC
>CAYGUO010000329.1:0-1788 GCA_964353095.1 uncultured Flavobacteriaceae bacterium
AAAGACAATTTTTTGAGTACTTGGTTGTATACAATTTTGGTCATACTGGGCATTTACATTGCTGTAAGTGTCTTGCTCTATTTCCTACAAGATTATTTTCTTTTCAAGCCAGAAAAACTCGCTAAAGACTTTCAGTTTTACTACGAAAACCAGGAAACGGAGGAATATAATATTGAGACTCGTGACGGGGCTGTTATCAATGGTTTAAGGTTTCGTTCCGAAAATCCGAAAGGGGTCGTTTTTTATTTAAAAGGGAATTCCAAGAGTATAAAAGGCTGGGGTAAATTTGCGGTAGATTTTACACGGCATGGCTACGATGTTGTCATGGTAGATTATCGGGGCTTTGGCAAAAGCACCGGCAGAAGAACCCAAAAGGCCGTAAAGCGAGATATGCAAGTGGTCTACGACAAGTTAAAAGAACAGGTCGCGGAAAAATATATTATTCTCTATGGGAGGTCATTAGGTTCTGGTTTTGCCACAAAATTAGCTTCTATGAACAATCCGAGAATGCTGATTTTAGATGCGCCGTATTATAGTTTAAGCAAGGTGGCCAAAAAGTATATTCCGTTTATGCCCTTGTCTTTATTGATAAAATTCCCAATGCCCACCTATAAATGGTTGAAATATGTACAATGTCCCATTCATATCATACATGGTACTGACGATAGGCTGATTCCTTACAATACAAGCGTTAAGCTCTCAAGAATCAATCCGAAGACAACCACGTTGCATACCGTAATAGGGGGCGGCCATAAAAATTTGAACACTTTTGAGTCGTATCACCAAATGCTTACGGAAATCGTACACTCCAAACCAACAAAAGTCAATCTTGAAGGCTCCAGTATACATGTAAAACACACTTCTAAACCATCAAATGCGAAAGTTTAAAAGAGTAGGTTTAATACTTTTAACATCATTTCTTTTAATTTCTACCATGCTCTATTTTATACAGGAAAAGTTGATTTTTCTTCCTACCGAATTACCTCAAGACTACCAGTATTCATTTTCTGAGTCCGTTGAAGAACTATTTTTAGATTCCTTTGATGGTGCAAGATTGAATGGGCTTCATTTTAGAAGGGAAAACCCGAATGGTGTCATCCTCTATTTTCATGGTAATGCTGGGGACTTATCACGATGGGGTGAAATAGCGACCTTTTTTGTTCAAAAGAACTATGATGTGGTCATCATGGATTACCGTACTTACGGAAAGAGCACCGGTAAACTTAGCGAAGAGGCCCTTTTTGCAGATGCCCAACTATTTTACGATTATGTGCTTGAACACTACGCTGAAAACCAAATACGCGTCTATGGGCGCTCTTTGGGTGCTGCCATTGCCACGCAGGTAGCTTCAAATAACAAACCCTCAAAACTGATTTTAGAAACCCCTTTTTACAATTTACATGATGTGGCCAGGGAACGCTTTGCGTTTTTACCCTTAAAACTACTGCTCAACTATAAGTTTGAATCAAATGTCTTCATTGAAAAGGTGACCTGCCCAATAACCATTTTTCATGGTACTGAAGATAATGTGGTGTCTTATGAATCAGGAAAAAAATTATATCACACCGCAACCGCTGAAAAAGAGTTGATTACCGTAGTTGGGGGAGGCCATAATGATTTGATAAACTTTGAGGCGTATACAACGGCTATTGATGCTGTTTTGGAATAAGGGTTTCGTTATCGTGTTCGTATAACCGTCAGTTACGGGTTTATATGCGTTAATTTTCGGTTTAGCACTGACGTTAGCAATTCCGAGTGGATTCGGACGTAGTCGAATCCGCCGTAATT
>CAYGUO010000330.1:0-1756 GCA_964353095.1 uncultured Flavobacteriaceae bacterium
GGTAAACGGTAATTGGTACCCAATTGAATTCCGTTTATGGACATTGGTGGCCCAGTGCCAAAAGAAACTTTTGAAATTCCACCATCAGCAAGCAATTTTTCCTTAAAAACAGTAGCTTTTTCGTCATTAGGAGATTCTGTGATGACCACTGCGTCCTTTTGAAATCCGAGTTCGCTATTTGTAAAATAATTCATTTGAAAGGCTAAAATAATAGCTGCTATCACAAATAATTGAACCATCACAAACTGAAATGTGACCAGAGATTTCCTCAGATTAATTTTAGTGCCTGTCGGACTGCTAAACTTATTTTTTAATGCCTGAATAGGTTTAAATCCTGATAATACAACTGCTGGATAAACTGCGGCAAGAACTACTGCTAGAGCGATTGCAAAAAAGATATAAAGTAAATGGATTGTTTGAAATTGCAGTTGCAGATTAATAATGGTTAAGTTGTTGTTCAATACTAGGACTAGCCCTTGAATAACAAGAACGGACAATGTAGCGGCAAATAAAATGATAAAAGCATTTTCAAAAACAAACTGTAATGTTAGATTGCCCCTGCTGCCGCCCATTACTTTTCTAACACCAACCTCTTTTGATCTTGCGTTTGATTGTGCTGTCACTAAGTTGACAAAATTGATCAAGGCAATCACGAAAATGAATAACGCAACAATAGATGTAATGTTCAGTATGTTCTTTGGCATGATATAGCCTCCAGGACTCGCCCCATATAGCGTTTCATTGTGTACCTCATTAAGCGGTTGTAAATGGTAAGAAATACGTTTGTCATCTTGTGGATTTAGATATTTCTTCTTCCAGTCGGCAATTTTTGATTCAAAGGCATCTTTTTGTGAAGATTCATGAAGTACCACATAGGTCGTACCTTGATAGTTGCCGGACCAATTTGCGGAAAAATAAGGGTTGTTGATTTTGAAAAACGCATACGGTATCAACATGTTATATTGATGGTCAGCGTTCCCTTTTGGGCTTTTAATGACCCCTGTAACGGTCAAGGGGTCTTTACTTTGCAACAAGATGGTCTTGCCTAGAGCGTTTTGATAATTCTCAGTAGAGAGACCAAAATATCGGCTGGCAAGTTTTTCTGTTAAAACTACAGAAGCCGTTTCTTGTAAGGCGGTATTTTTATCGCCGGCCAACCATACTATATCAAAAGTCTTCGGATAATAGTTATCTACAAATAAAACTTGAGGCTCTTCAAATAGGTTTTCATTTTTAAAGGAATCTTCAATTTTAAACACCCGACTTACAGGCCCGGCAATTTGTGTGACCACATCAACTTCAGGGAAATCATTTCGTAATGCTTCAGCCAAAGGATAGGCCGTGGTGTTCCAATAAAGTGTTTCGTTAGGGAGTTGGTTGTGTTGTACCACTCGAAATGTTTCTTCTGATTTTTTATGAAATGCGTCAAAAGTTGCTTCATACCGAACAAAAATTAGAATTACGATACACACACTAATTCCAAGGGTTAAACCAAAAATATTGATAAAAGAACTTAGTCTGTTCTTCATCATATTCCGCCAAGCGATTTTAAAAAAGTTCTTTATCATGATTGTTGTTTTTTATTCTTCTCGAAGGGCTTTAATAGGGTTTTTAGTTGCCGCGTTTATAGCCTGACTACCCACAGTCAGTAAAGTGATGATAAGCGCAACCAATCCGGCAATGATAAAATATCCCGGATGCAGCGAAATTTTATAAGCAAACTGCGAGAGCCAATTGGATGCTAGTAAGTAAGCCA
>CAYGUO010000331.1:0-1733 GCA_964353095.1 uncultured Flavobacteriaceae bacterium
ATGAAGCAAAACGTTTGGAAGAACTAAATGCCAAGGTAAAGTCCAAACTAGAAAACTACCAAGAGCAATACGACCATAACCAACGTATGATTTACTTGGGCAATAAACTGAATGACGCCGCGGAGCGGTATTTTCTGGATAGTAAAAAACGCCCTTTAGTCTCTGAGCTGTTGCGCATTGTGGAAACGGAGAATAGCAAGCGTAAAAAAACCACCGCAAAACAGGCAAAAGTTCAAAAAGCACAAAAGAAACAGGTGGCCAACGAGTTGGAACAAAAAATCGTCAAGGTCAGAAAAGAAAAAGTAGCCAGAAAGAAAAAAGCGGTTCAGGTGGAGAAAACGAAACCGAGACCGGTTTTTAAGTTAGGAGACCAAGTGCGTATGTTTGATGGTAAGGCCGTAGGTACTATTGATAAATTAGAAAAAGGCAAGGCCGTAGTCAATTATGGTATGTTTACCACCAATGTTAGTGTTGAACAGTTAGATTTGGTGGTAGCCAAGAAATGATAATTTATCCTTTTTGAACAATTATATCTTAAATTATGATATGATTCAATTGAGAACTTGTTATTTTTAGATAAAAGTAGACGAACCGAGTTTCATACTACTACCAACAATTAAATCATTTTCTAATGAAACAAAAAATCATAATTCTCGTAGTAAGTCTGCTTTTTATAACTTCTTGTCGCACAAAGACAGCGTCCAATTTAGAGTCAAATACAGTAACTGAAGCTTCCCAAGGGGTGGAAGTTCAAACACCTGACTTTCAAATCTCATTAGCCCAGTGGTCTTTTCATAAAGCATATTTAGGTCCTCAGAAAGAGGGGTATTGGGAGTGGTTTGGAAAAACACTTCAAGAATCACCTGATGGCATATTGTTGGGCAACGCGGATCCAAAGGATTTTCCGGAAATGGCAGCAAAATTTGGTGTTAATTCCATTGAATTGGTGAATACCTTCTACTATGGAAAAGTGGATAATCAAGCCTTTTGGAATGATTTTAAAAAACGATGTGAAACGGCTGGTGTAAGTGTAGGATTGATTATGTGTGATGCATTGGGCAATCTCGGGGATGCGGACCCCGAAGCCAGAAAAATAACCGTAAAAAACCATCATAAATGGGTAGATATTGCAAAGTTTTTAGGAGCACATTCTATTCGAGTAAATGCTGCTGGTGAAGGAAGCGCTGAAGAAGTCGCCGCCAATGCAGTCGATGGTCTAAAACAATTAGGAGCGTATGGTGCTACCCAAGGAATCAATATTATTGTTGAAAATCATGGAGGATATTCTTCAAATGGCGCTTGGTTGGCTGGAATCATGGCCGAAGTGAACATGGACAATGTCGGTACACTTCCCGATTATGGTAATTTTTGTATTGAGCGCAGTACTGATGGTTGTGCCAACGAATATGATCGTTATAAGGGTATGTCTGAATTAATGCCATACGCCAAAGGAGTAAGTGCAAAATCAAATCATTTTGACGAGAATGGAAATGAAATTCATACCGATTTCTACAGAATGCTGAAAATTGTGAAAGATTCAGGTTTCAAAGGATACATCGGTATTGAATACGAAGGTGATGTTCTTTCT
Organism: uncultured Flavobacteriaceae bacterium; assembly: GCA_964353095.1. Lineage (GTDB taxonomy): Bacteria > Bacteroidota > Bacteroidia > Flavobacteriales > Flavobacteriaceae > Croceitalea. The sequence goes on from CAYGUO010000331.1 coordinate 1,589, forward strand.
GAAGAAGAAGGAATTAAAGCAACATTAGCGCTTTTAAATAAAGCCATTGATAGCGTTCAGTAAATGATTATTTAAAAAACTTACTGTTATTATTGAGTCGTCCTAAAATATGTTGACAGTTTTTAATAATTAGATTAATCCAGCG
>CAYGUO010000332.1:0-1637 GCA_964353095.1 uncultured Flavobacteriaceae bacterium
TCTATTTCTGAACGCTTAACTCTGAACGCTGATCGCTGAACTCTTAACGCTGAACGCTGAACGCTGAACTCCTAACTCCTAACTCCTATCTCCTAACTCCTAACTCCTAAAACTAACTCATCCCACGTTCTTTCTGAATTACCTCATATGCTTTCTGCACCTCTTTAAACTTTTCTTCGGCACCTTTCTTGATAGCTTCGTTCTCAGTGATTACCTTGTCTGGATGATATTTTTTGGCCATGGTACGGTAGGCCTTTTTAACCTCGTCATCAGTGGCTCCTTTTTGAATCTCCAAAATCTTGTACGCATTATCGGCAGATTTAATGAACATTGCCATAATGCTTTCAAAATCAATACCGCCAACCCTCAAATAACCTGCTAATTCTTTAAGTTTGGCCACCTCAGCATTGCTTATTTGGCCATCAGCTTGTGCAATTCCAAATAAAAAATGGAGCAGTTGTAACCGAACTTCGTATCGGGTTCTTTGATTAAGGTATTGACAAATACGTTGTGCAGACACTTCTCGCTTTTTAATAACTTCATTGAACGTTCTAAAAATTGCATTGGCCTTTTCTTTGCCGTAGGTGCTTAAAAAGTATTGCCTAACATAATCCAATTCTCGCTGGCTTACCTGTCCGTCAGCCTTAATAACTATAGAGCAAAGTGACAATAAATTCAACTCAAAATCTGCAGGTGAAACGTTTTGTCTGGTCAAATCATCAAAAACTGATCTAGGACCTCTTGCTTTGCCCCCACCCAAACTATCTAAAAAGCTCCCTGCCAAAAAGCCAAGTACCGCACCAGCAAGGCCTCGAATAAAAAAACCTATAATGGCGCCAGCCCATTTAATCATACTTCAAAAATTTGAACTTCAAATATAGCGGTTTGCCCAATAACAACTTTGTGAATGCCTTGTTAAGTCTTGCAAAAAAATGGACAAAAGCACTATCTTTGAACATATTAAAAATTAGACTATGTATCCTGAAGAATTAGTAAAACCAATGAGAAATGACTTGGCAGTTGCTGGGTTTGAAGAATTATATACAAGTGAAGCCGTTGAAAACGCATTAAAACAAGAAGGTACTACACTGGTAGTTGTCAATTCGGTTTGTGGTTGTGCCGCAGCCAATGCAAGACCTGCAGCAAAATTAAGCTTGCAAAATGCAAAAAAACCAAATCATATTACGACGGTTTTTGCAGGCGTAGATACGGAAGCAGTGAATACCGCAAGAGCCGCGATGGTTCCTTTTCCTCCTTCTTCACCATGTATGGCATTATTTAAAAATGGTGAATTGGTTCATATGATAGAAAGACATCATATTGAAGGTCGTCCAGCCGAAATGATTGCTGAAAATTTAATGGAAGCCTATAACGAGCATTGTTAAGAGCCGCCCCTAACCCCTCCCAAGGAGGGGAAATTAAAAAGTTTGACCATTCGCTCTTAGCGAATGGTTTTTTTATTTTTATGCCATGGCAAAAATACTTTCATATCCGATAACTTTTGTGTTTTTTGTGTTCTTTGGGTTGACCTTGGTAATTTTTCATCCCATTCAATTCATTGCGCGAAAGGTTTTTGGATATCATTCGCAAAAAGGTACTGTTAGTATCTTAAATTGGTTTTTGATGCGGTGCACCAA
>CAYGUO010000333.1:0-1628 GCA_964353095.1 uncultured Flavobacteriaceae bacterium
TTTTAAAATAATGTAAGGGCGCTTTTTTTCTTGAAAGGTCAAAAATCGTTTATGATGTTCACGACAAGCTTGTTCCAAAACGCCAATCACAACTTCACAGCCTGCAGCACGTAATTTCTCGATACCTTTTCCTGCAACTTTTTCATGAGGGTCCGTTATTCCAATGACCACCCTTTTAATTTGGTGTTCAATAATTAAATCTGCACAGGGTGGTGTTTTACCAAAATGGGAACAGGGCTCTAACGTCACATACAATGTAGCTTCTTTTAAAACCGATTTGTCCTTTACTGAAACAATAGCGTTTACTTCGGCATGGGCACCTCCATAAAAGCTGGTATAACCTTCGGCTATAATATGGTTGTTGTGAACAATAACCGAACCTACCATGGGGTTTGGGGCTGTGGTGCCAAGGCCATTTTTACCCAGTTCAATACACCTTAAAAGGTATTTTTCGTCTATATTCACAGCGTAAAAATAACATAATAAATTGCAAAATGCAGACCGCTAGTATTCGTAAAATAGCGCCTAGAGATAATGAGGAGGTTGCCCAAATCGTTAGGCAGGTTTTTGAAGAGCTTGGTGTTCCAAAAACAGGCACGGCTTATGAAGATAAAGAGCTGAATATGATGTATGAAGCTTTTTCAACTATGCCCAATGCCGACTATTTTGTGATAGAAGATAAAGGACGACTCATTGGATGTGCAGGCATTGCTCCCTTGGCAAATTTTGAAGGCAATGTCTGCGAACTACAAAAAATGTATTTTTTACCAGAAGCAAGAGGTAGGGGATTGGGAAAAAAATTGATTGAAATCTGTCTTGAACAAGCAAAGGTCTATGGTTTTGAAAGTTGCTATTTAGAAACAATGCCCTATATGAAAACCGCCCAAGCACTTTATCAAAAAAACGGATTTGAATATATTGATGCCCCTATGGGCTGCACAGGCCATTCTGCTTGTCCTGTCTATATGCTTAAAAAGCTGTAAACTATGCAGTTATCTGAAATTAAGAATATTTTTCATAAAGAACTTTCCGCGCTTTATCCAAAGGAAGAAATCGATAGTTTTTTCTATCAGTGCCTTGGGCATTTTTTAAAATTGGAACGCTTTGTTTTGGTAATGCAACCTAATTTGGTGATTACTAAAAAAGAGGGGCAACCTTTTTTTGAAACACTTTCAAGATTGAAATTAGAAGAACCCATTCAATATATTTTTGGAGAGGCACACTTTATGGATTTGGTTCTCAAAATCAATCAACACACCCTAATTCCAAGACCAGAAACGGAAGAACTGGTACAATGGATTATTGATGATTGTAAAAAGAAGCAAGAAAAAAACCTTAAAATCCTTGATATTGGCACTGGTAGTGGTTGTATTGCAATCGCTTTGGCCAAACAACTTCCTAATACTCAAATTTATGCCTTAGATGTTTCTTCTAATGCGATAAAAGTTGCTCAACAGAATGCTGATGAAAATAAAGCAAAGGTCAGTTTTATAACGGGCGATATATTAAACGCGAGCCTAGGTTTGAATTTGAATTTGAATTTTGATATTATAGTATCGAATCCGCCTTATGTCCGTGAACAAGAAAAAAATGAAATCCATAATAATGTTAAAAAATATCAGCCCTCA
>CAYGUO010000334.1:0-1626 GCA_964353095.1 uncultured Flavobacteriaceae bacterium
TTAGTTACCCATAAGCTCTAAGGGCCTACGCTCCATCTCGAGCGTGGAGCCCTCGATCACTGGTTTAGATGACGTTTCAGCACATAGAGTTTACCTGTTTTCACTACAGCCGAACTGTACTTGCTTTCTGTTGCACTTGTCCGCCTCAAGCATTGCTGCTTAAGTGACGGGTGTTACCCGCTATGTTGCACTATGGTGTCCGGACTTTCCTCTCCCGATAGCTATCGGGAGCGATAAGGTGACCTGCGCCACAAAGGTAGCCTAATTGTTAATAAAAAACTTACCGCTTTTTACACAAGCATATCATATCCATTGTGCTATTTTTATCTTTGTATTCATTCAAAGAAAAAGCCTTGGAACCCTTTGTAGTATCCGCAAGAAAATATCGTCCTCAAACATTTAAAGATGTCGTTGGTCAACAAGCCATTACCAATACCCTTGAAAATGCAATTGCAAATGACCATTTGGCTCAGGCACTTCTATTTTGTGGGCCCAGAGGTGTTGGTAAAACCACATGTGCACGAATTCTCGCAAAAAAAATAAATGAGGATGATTCTGAACAACAAGATGAAGACTTTGCATTCAATATTTTTGAGTTGGATGCAGCATCAAACAACTCGGTTGATGATATTCGTAATTTAACCGATCAAGTTAGAATTCCGCCGCAAGTAGGTAAATACAAGGTCTATATAATCGATGAAGTACACATGCTCTCCCAATCGGCATTCAATGCTTTTTTGAAGACCTTGGAAGAGCCTCCAAAGCACGCCATCTTTATTTTGGCCACCACTGAAAAGCATAAAATTATTCCTACGATTCTTTCAAGATGTCAAATATTTGATTTTAAAAGAATTACTGTAAAAGATGCGGCCCATTATTTAAAATATATCGCCCAAGAACAGGGTATAGAAGCTGAAGATGATGCTTTGCATATTATTGCTCAAAAAGCAGACGGAGCCATGCGTGACGCGTTATCTATATTTGATAGGGTGGTTAGCTTTTCTGGTAAAAACCTTACGAGAAAAGCCGTCACAGAAAATTTAAACGTTTTAGATTATGATGTCTATTTTAAAGCAACAGATTTAATTCTAGACCATAATATTCCAGAGGCACTCCTTTTATTGAATAGTACATTATCACTAGGTTTTGATGCCCATCATTTTATAACCGGTCTAGCTTCTCATTTTAGAGACTTAATTGTTTGTCAACATCAAGCCACCATACCTTTATTAGAAGTTGGCGAGGCAACCAAAGAGCGCTATCATGAACAGGCTCTAAAATCAAGTAAACCATTTCTAATCAAAGCCTTGGATCTAGCCAATGATTGTGATTTAAAATACAAATCAAGCAAAAATCAACGCTTATTGGTGGAATTAACACTTATGAAACTAGCTTCCATTAATTTTGAGGGTGAAAAAAAAAAGCCTGATTTCATAATTCCTGCAACACACTTCAGAAATCAACCATTTCAAAAAACTCCAGAATACTCGATAATTGAAGCTACGACCAAAATCGCTGCTCCAGAAAAAGAAATCAACAACAAACGCGTCGCTATTTCTGAGACTATTCCTGAAAAAACCAGTGTAACAAAGGAGCCCCAAGAAAGCGTTCAACAAAATAAAATCG
>CAYGUO010000335.1:0-1537 GCA_964353095.1 uncultured Flavobacteriaceae bacterium
TGCTTTGAAAATACCCAATTCACAGGTATAAAAAAAGTGCCCGAAGGCACTTTTATTTACAACGTATTAAAATGTGATTTTACCAGACGAATAAACTCGGTTCTGTACCCATCTTTATCATTGCTAATTCCCTTTTCTGCAAGGCTAAGAATATCATCATAATCAGACCCATTTACAAATTGTGATTTTCGTAAATGCATTCCGAAAAGTGCAACAGAGGCAGCAAAACTAAAGTCCTCCGAAATTGAGGCGGTGGTGTTTGATTGCATCTTGGTAATTTCGATGCTCGAACTACCATCTGGCTTTTTATATCTGAATTTTACTGTAAATAGTTCATCTGATATATGATTATCAACTACAGTGCTGTATTTTAAATCATGAACTTTAGATAAGTATGGACTTTCTATGCCCCTAGGTACGATTTCATATAGTGCCGTTACCGTATGGCCACTTCCCAATTCACCTGCATCCTTAGTGTCATCTATAAAATCTTCGTCTGCTAACACTCTATTTTCATAACCTATCAATCGATACCCTTTTACCAAGTGAGGGTTAAACTCTACTTGTATTTTTACATCTTTGGCAATAGTGTAAAGAGTACCTCCAAATTCTTTTCCAAATACCTTTTGTGCTTCTTGCATGGTGTCTATATAAGCATGGTTACCGTTCCCTTTGTCAGCAAGTTTTTCCATTTTAGAATCTTTATAATTACCCATTCCAAAACCTAAAACAGAGAGAAATACACCTGATTTTCTCTTTTCTTCAATTAATTCCACCATTGCTTTATCACTTGATGCTCCAACATTGAAATCGCCATCTGTTGCCAATATCACCCTATTGTTTCCATTTTTTATAAAATTTTGCTGTGCCAATTTGTAAGCCAATTCAATGCCTTCGCCTCCTGCAGTTGAACCGCCAGATTTTAGGTCGTCAAGGGCATTACTGATTTCTTCTTTTTTATCTCCCCTAGTTGGTTTCAAAACCACCCCAGCAGCACCCGCATAGACTACAATGGATACCTTATCTTTTTCACGTAATTGATTTGCCAAAAGTTTAAATGTCGATTTTAAGAGCGGTAATTTATTAGCCGAACCCATTGAACCCGAAACATCTATCAAAAAAGTAAGGTTTGATGCTGGTAGCTCTTCGTATGTAAAACGCTTACCCTGTAAACCAATACGTACGAGTTTTGTGCTTTGATTCCAAGGAGTTTCAACCACCTCTGTATGAATAGAGAAAGGATGCTCTGTTGGTTGTGGATAGCTGTAGTTAAAATAATTAATCATCTCTTCAAGCTTCACCGCATCAATGGGAATTTGCTGTCCATTGTTAATCATCCTTCTCACATTACTATAGGAAGCTTTGTCAACATCAATGGAAAAAGTTGATAGCGGACTTAAAGCTACATGCTCAAATTTATTTTCTGTAATCTGTGCATATTTTTCATCATTCTCAATTTGATAGTTTCCCTTTTTTGTAGTGATTACAACACAACCATTATTGGCCAAACTACCGAATAATTGTCTTGCTTTACCAC